>NZ_MAOS01000071.1:0-19122 GCF_001721285.1 Pandoraea sp. ISTKB | reverse complement strand
GTTGGGTTTATGTCTGAGCGGCGGAAAGGGGCTCCGGCCCGTCAGGCGGGGGGTGTAATCCCGCACCACTAGCAGAAGAAAAAAGAAAAATACGTCGGCGCTACTGCGCCGGGGCCTCATGCTGGCAGCAATCCCGCGGCGCGATAGCTCTCGATGAGGTGATCGTAGACCGCGATATCCGAGCGGCTACGCGCGATCAGTTGTGCGCCGGCAATGGCGGCGTAGATAGCACGTGCTCTTCCTTCGCTCTGTTCAGGAGCGACGAGCGAGGCTTCGCGCAGCATGTGGGCGAGCCATGCCACGTTAACGTCGGCAAACGTCATCACTTCCCGCAGCACGATATCGGGCAGATCGTCCGACTCCGCAGCCATGAAGCTGCCGAGGCAGATGCGATTGTCGCGCTCCAGCGCCTTGCGAAACGTGCCGGGATATTGCCTGAGGCATTCGACGGGATCGCCGGACCGTGCGTAGATCGCATCCAGATTGGCGGCAGTATCTTCCCAGTAGCGTCGGGCGACGGCAGCGCCCAGATCGGCTTTGCTTTCGAAATGGTGATAGATGCTGGCGGCCTTGATGCCGACGGCGGAGGCGAGATCCCGGAAATTCAGGCCGTTGTACCCGTGGGCCTGAGCGATCTGGGTCGCGGCCAGCAGAATGCGTTCCTTCGAACTCAAGCCCGAATCGGTCGTCCCCACCATTTCCCTGAATACTCCGAAAGTTGAAAAGCCCATTGACGCCAGAGATTATACCCTCTATCGTTAACCTAACGAACGTTAGGTAGTTTCCATCAACACACTGCACAGAGGGCAGAGCATGAATCTCAAGAGCACCAGTTCCAACGACGAATCCTTGGCGGACATGGCGATTTACGATTTCCCGAGGGGGCCGTATCCGACGCGGGTGCGGATTGCCCTGGCGGAGAAGGCAATGGAGCCACGGGTGAAATTCGAACTCGTGGATCTCTACAAGGGCGATCACAAGCGACCGACGTTCATGGCGGAGAAGAATTACTCCGGCACCGTGCCCGTGCTCCAACTGCGCGATGGCACGTACATCGCGGAGTGCACGGCCATTACCGAATATCTCGACTGGCTGGACGGTACCCCGACATTGACGGGCAGTACGCCGTTGATCCGGGCGAAGATCCACATGATGAACAAGCGTGCTGAGCTGGAGTTGCTCGATCCGATCAGCGTTTATTTCCATCATGCGACGCCGGGGTTGGGGCCGGACGTGGAGCTGTACCAGAACGAGGAATGGGGCATTCGTCAGCGCGAGAAGGCCGAGCGGGGCATGCAGTACTTCAACGACGTCCTGGAAACGCAGGCCTATGTCGCGGGTGACGAATTCTCCATGGCGGATATCACGGTAATCGCGGGGTTGCTCTTCGCGTCCTACGTCAAAGTGGAGGTACCGCAGACCTGCACGGCGTTGAAGGCGTGGCATGAGCGAGTGATGGCGCGCCCGAGCGTGCGTCGCCAGCCGGCGTTTGCGGGGCAGTAAGCACCCAGGCGTTTGCTGTTATCGGATGAAGGTAATGGCGGGGGGGGAGATACGTGAACCAGCGCATGCCCGTCCCGCCGCAACAAGCGTGAATGCCGCGTGGGTGCAACGTGAGTGCCAATAAGCAAGCGGGGTAAACACACGCGCCACGGAGAAAAACCAACTCCTATACTCCAACCATCGCCGAAACACCGTCGTGGTGCATTTTTATCGTCACCAAAGGGTGCGGCGGGCGCGCATAACGGGTGCATCGGCGAGGCTGAAGAGGTGCCGCACCGAAATCGTGCGTGGTGAGTCAAAAAAGCGGAAAAACAGCTCGGGCATGGATATTGCTCGATCTCGACACAGCAATCTGCGGAGAAGCGTATGGTCGAGAGCTATAACGAGATGGCGAGCATCACGGGTGCGACTCGTTCGCACTACCGGCGGTTCGACGACTGGCTGAAATGCCAGCCCGACGATGTCTTGCACCATAAGCGAGCTGAGGCCGATCTGGCGTTCCGGCGCGTCGGCATCACATTTGCTGTCTACGGCAACGAAGCGGGAACCGAACGCCTCATCCCGTTCGATCTCATTCCGAGAATTATCCCCGCCCATGAATGGCAGACCTTGCAGACCGGTCTGCGGCAGCGCGTCGAAGCGCTGAACAAATTCATCCACGACGTCTATCACGACCAGAATATCCTGCGCGCGGGCGTCATTCCAGCGGAGCAGGTGCTGAAGAATGCGCAGTATCGCCCCGAGATGCAGGGCGTCGACGTGCCGGGCGACATCTACTCGCACATCGCCGGTGTCGACGTCGTTCGGGCAGGTACCGGGGACGACGGCGTGTTCTACGTGCTGGAGGACAACCTGAGAGTGCCGTCCGGCGTCTCGTACATGCTGGAAAACCGCAAGATGATGATGCGGTTGTTTCCCGAGCTGTTCGCGAGAAACCGCATCGCGCCGGTCGAACATTATCCCGATCTGTTGCTGGACAGCTTGCGGGCCGTGGCCCCGATGGGGGTCGACGATCCTACGGTCGTCGTCATGACCCCGGGCATCTACAACTCGGCGTACTTCGAACACGCGTTCCTTGCCCAGCAAATGGGGATCGAACTCGTGGAGGGGCAGGACCTCTTCGTCGAAGACAACCTCGTCTACATGCGTACTACCAACGGTCCCAAGCGGGTCGACGTCATTTATCGCCGCATCGACGACGACTTCCTCGACCCGCTGGCGTTTCGCGCCGACTCGACGCTGGGCGTGCCCGGATTGCTGAGCGTCTACCGGGCAGGGCGCGTGACGCTCGCCAACGCCATCGGGACCGGCGTGGCGGACGACAAGTCCATCTACCCGTTCGTGCCCGACATGATCGAGTTCTACCTCGGAGAGAAACCCATCCTGAACAACGTGCCGACGTATCAGTGCCGTCGTGCCGAAGACCTTGCCTACACGCTCGACAACCTCGGCGAGCTGGTCGTCAAGGAAGTCCATGGGGCGGGCGGATACGGCATGCTGGTCGGGCCGGCGTCCACCAAGGCCGAAATCGAAGCGTTCCGGCAACGGCTGATTGCCAAACCCGACGGCTACATCGCACAACCCACGTTGGCCCTCTCCGCGTGCCCGACTTTCGTCGACGCCGGTATCGCGCCGCGCCACATCGACCTGCGGCCGTTCGTGCTGTCGTCGGGCAAGGGCGTGACCATGGTGCCGGGGGGTCTCACGCGCGTGGCGCTCACCGAAGGGTCGCTCGTCGTCAATTCCTCGCAGGGCGGGGGGACGAAAGACACCTGGGTCCTCGAGAAGTAAGCGGCGTTCGCCAGAGACAGAAGACAACTTATCGGGAAGAGATCATGCTCAGCCGTACCGCCGACCACCTGTTCTGGATGGCTCGCTATATGGAGCGGGCCGAGAACACCGCGCGCCTGCTCGACGTCAACCTGCAAAACCTGTTGCTGCCGCAAGACGCCATCGACAACCTCGACGACGAAGACGACACCGACATGGCGCACGCCCTTGCCGGCGGCATCGACAACGAAGCCGGGTGGCGCGCCACGTTGCGTATCTCCGAGCTGGAGCCGGCGTTCAACCGCAAGCACGCACGTGCCACGCGTGCGAACGTGCTCGACTTCGTGGTGCGCGATCGCGACAACCCGTCGAGCATCGCCTGCTGTCTGGCCGCCGCCCGCGAGAACGCGCGTGCCGTGCGTGGCACCCTGACGACCGAACTGTGGGAGACCGTCAACAGCACCTGGCTGGAATTCCCGCGCATGCTCGACCTGCTGGAGCGCGATCCGGCGCATCTGTTCGAGTGGGTCAAGGTGCGCTCGCACCTCTCGCGCGGCGTGAGCTTCGGTACGCTGTTCCAGGACGATGCGTTCTACTTCACGCGTCTGGGGCTCTTCCTGGAGCGTGCCGACAACACGGCACGGATTCTCGACGTGCGCTTTCACGAAGCGGTGCGTGCCGACAAGGCCGGGCCGGACGCCTCGCACCCCACGGACTTCTACTACTGGTCCGCCGTGCTGCGCAGCGTGTCGGGGTTCGAGATCTATCGCAAGGTCTACCGTGACGTGATCACGCCGGAGCGTGTCGTCGAACTGCTCATGCTCAACGCCCACATGCCGCGCTCGTTGCTGGCCTCGCTCAACGGCGTGTGCGAAAACCTCGCCACGCTCTCCAATGCACAGTCCGGCGACGTCGAGCGTTATGCCGGCAAGCTTCAGGCAGACCTCAAATACGCCGACATCCAGCAGATACAGCAGCAAGGCCTGCACCCCGTCCTGACCGAGTTTCTCGAGCGCGTGTCCGTGCTCGGCAACAAGATCAGCCAGACATTCCTGATCCCGCTCGCCGCCTGATGCCATGCGCCTGATCATCCGTCACGAGACCACCTACCGCTACGACACGCCGGTGCGCTACACCATCCAGCAGCTTCGGCTGACGCCGACGGCGTCGGAAGTGCAACGCATCGTGCACTGGCGGTTGAGTGCGCCGGGCAAGCTCAGCGCCGCACGCGACGCGTTCGGTAACGACATGCATACGCTGGTGCTGCACCAGCCGCACGACGAGATTCATCTGCTCGCCGAGGGGGAGGTCGAGACCACGCCGCTCGTCGACGGCAAGCTCGGCGAGACGAGTCACGCCGTACCAGTGTTATGCTTCGCCAGCCCAACGCCGCTCACCGGGCGCAGCGACGGGATCGATGCGCTGGCCGCCGACGCCGGGGTGACCACGCCGGGCGACCTGCTCGCGCTGGCGGCCGCCATTTGCGAACAGGTCGACTACGAGTCGGGGATCACCGCCGTGACCAGCACCGCCGCGCAGGCGCTGACGCTGGGGCGGGGCGTCTGCCAGGACCACGCGCATCTGATGCTGGCCGTGTGCCGGGCGCGCGGTGTACCCGCGCGATATGTCAGTGGGTACATCGATCCGGGCGACGTGCCGCATGCGGCAAGCCACGCGTGGGTCGACGTGTGGGTGGATGGCAGCGGTTGGGTGAGTATCGACGTCACCCACGCCTGCTTTGCCAGCGGCAACTACTGTCGTCTGGCGGTCGGCCGCGATTACGAGTCGGCGGCGCCCGTCAGAGGCATGCGCAGCGGCGGGGCGAGCGAGGCGTTGCACGTATCGGTGAGTGTCGATACCGTGCCGCCGGACCAACAACAATAGCTTTTCGCGTGACGAGGCGGCGTGCCTCACACGGCAAGACAGGAACGACATGACGTATTGCGTGGCCATGAAGCTCGATGCCGGGCTGGTCTTTCTCTCCGACACCCGTACCAATGCGGGGGTCGATCACGTGAGCACCTTCCGCAAGATGCTCGTCTTCGAGCGTCCGGGCGAACGTGTGATCGTGCTGCTCTCCGCTGGGAATCTCGCGCTCACGCAAGCCGTGCGTCAGCAGCTTGTGGATGCCCGCGATACCGAGACGCTGTGGACGGCCAAATCCATGGGCGACGTGGCGCGCGTGGTCGGACAAGCGATCCGCGACGTCTACGCGCGCGACGCCAAATCGCTCGAAGCCTTCGGCGTCGACTTCAATTGCAGCTTCTTGCTCGGCGGGCAGATCGCCGGGGGAAGGAGTCGCCTGTTCCAGTTGTATTCGGCAGGCAACTTCATCGAAGCGTCGTCCGTCAATCCGTACTTCCAGATTGGTGAGTCGAAGTACGGCAAACCGATCATCGACCGGCTCGTGACGCCCGCGACGTCCCTCGACGACGGCGCCAAGTGCGCGCTCATCTCGATGGATTCGACGCTGCGCTCCAACGTGTCCGTCGGCTTGCCGCTCGACTTGCTCGTCTACGAAGAGGACAGCCTGCGCGTGACGCGCTTCGCCTCGCTCGACGACGAGAACGTCTACTACAAGATGATTCACGATACGTGGGGCTCGCGCCTGCGTCAGGTGTTCGACGAACTGCCTGAGCCGCAGTGGGCGACGAGCAGCGTGGTGAGCGTGCCGGCATCGCTGCCGCCGCGCGCCGAGCCGCCCGAAGGCATGCCCGGTGCGGACGAAGCGGGCAGCCTTCAGTCACTGGCACAAACGGTGTCGCTCAAGATACCGTCCTGATCGGACGATGCGAGACGGGCGGCATTGCGCCGCCCTGAGCGTCAGGCGTGGCTGTGCACGCGATGCTGCTTGCGGTACAGCCATGCGCTGACCGCGAGCGTGACCGCTTCCGTGGCTAGCAGGGTGTACCAGATGGCGTCGCCGCCAAGCAGCGCATCGAGCAGCCAGAGAATGCCTAGCAGCAGAATCCAGCTACGCAGCATTGCGATGGCAGCCGATGGCCCCGGCGCTTCGACGGCGGTCAGGTAACCGGCCACGATCAGATTGCCGGCGGCGGGCAAGAACGCCAGTGCATACCAGAGCACCGCATGCTCCAGAATCGACCATGCTTCGCCGCCTGCCGGCAGGAACAGGAACGTGAGCGGGCGCGCCAGTGTGGCCATGGCGACCGCGACGAGCAATGAGAAGCCCATCACCGCGATCACGCCCAGACGGAACGATCCCTGAAGCGCCTTCACGTCGCCCGCGCCGCGGTAGAAGCTGATCATCGGCTGCATGCTTTGCACCAGCGCGACCATCGTGACCGTGGCGCCGAGCGTCATGTACTCGAGAATTGCATACGCCGCGAGACCGGGCTCACCGAAGTTCGTCAGAATCACGCGGTTGAAGACGAACACCGTCACCGCTGGTGCGATCGCGCCGAGAAACTCCGACGCGCCGTTGTACATCGCCCGCCACACATGGGTTTCCCCGTTGCCGAACGCGCGGCGCGCGGGCACGACCTGCTTCGCCAGCACGAAGTGATAGGCGAGCATGACGCTGCTCGACACCATCATCGACAATCCTGTCGCCAGCGATGCGCCGTACATCCCCATCCCGCGAACGACGATAAACCAGTAATCGAGCCCCACGTTGGCGAGTGCACCGAGGAACATCGCGTACAACCCGAAACGGGCAGCCGGTGCACCCTCGACGCGCAGGAACAACTCCATGGCGTAAAGACCGTTGGCGAACAGCACGAACCAGCCCCAGCCGGACAGATAGGCCACGACGTCCGCAGTGATCGCGCCTTGCGCCCCGAGCGCCGCAGCGATCTCGTGCTTGAAGACGAGCACGCCGATGCTCATTGCGATACCCGCCGCGAGCATGACCCACAGCACTTGCGAAAACGCGCGCTGCGCTTCGCTGACCCGTTGTTCACCAAGCAGACGGGCGATGAGCGTGGCGCCGCCCACGCCGACCATCACGCTGATGGCATACGGTACGTAGAGCAGCGGCACGACCAGGTTCAGCGCGGCCAGCGCCTGCTGGCCGACGTAGCGGCCGATGAAGATCCCGTCGATCAGCGTATAGATCGTGTAGACCCAGCCGGAAAGGATCGTCGGAATTGCGAGCGAGGTGAACTCTTTAAGCAGGGACGTCCTTGCGCCCTGCGAGGTGTTGCATGAATTGGTAGACGTGGAAAGAGACATGGTCCCCCCGATGACTTCGCACCGCGTCGTGTCGGGACGCGGCTCACCGTGGCTTGCACATCAAAGACTTCAGAGACTTCGGAATGGGGGAGTGTTGTCGCTCACGCGCAAGCGATGGCGTAAGCGCTCCGCCCCGCAACGACATCGCCCCTTACCGGAGGCAAGGAGGACGCCAGCGAGGCAGTCAGACGGACGGAGGGAACATCGCCTGGTGCAGGTGCACCCAGACGACGCCTTGTCGGGAATCGGAAAACAGGAGGAAATTCATAGGGTCTCGCACTTGACGCGCCTGCTTTGGAGGCATCGCGCCGGTCGTTTGACGTCGTGGGAAGGTGTCGCCGGTATCGGCGTCGTGGTTCTCGCGAAAACGTCACGCCCGGACTGCCGGGCGCTAGAGACAGACCGATGGCAGGCGCAGGAGTTCCCCTGCATAAAAAAGGGGCGCCTAAGCGCCCCAACATGGGTCCAGCAAGAAAGTCTGTGAACGTCGGCGCTGCCCTGTTACTGCTGCGCGCCGCCGTTGAACCACGCGGCGATCTTCTGACGTTCTTCGTCAGTCATTTGCGTCACGTTGCCCAGCGGCATCGACTTGAGCGCCACGGATTGCTGATAGATCCGTTGGGCGTTCTGCGAAATTTCCGCGGGTGTGTCGAGCATCACCCCGGCCGGTGCGCTGCCCATCATGGTCGGCTTGGCCGAGTGACAGGTGGCGCAACGTTGTGTGAGGATCGGCTGGATCTCCGAGAGCTTCACGGCCGGTGCAGCGGCCTCACCGTGCGCACCGGCAGCCGGTGCCGGCGCGGGCTTCGGTGCGGCGAACACGGCAACGCCGGCGAGCAGGGCGGCGCCGGCCACGGGCAGGGCGTACAGATTCTTGCCCGCGTGACGCAGCACGAAGAACTGACGAATCATCGCGCCTGCGGCCATGATGATCGTGAGGATCACCCAGTTGTACGGATTGCTGTACGTGAACGCGTAGTGGTTGCTGATCATGATGAACACGACCGGCAGCGTGAAATACGTGTTGTGCACCGAGCGTTGCTTGCCGAGCTTGCCCCAGATCGGGTTCGGGACTTCGCCTTTCGACAGGGCCTCCACGCTCTTGCGCTGTCCCGGAATGATCCAGAAGAACACGTTGGCCGACATCGACGTGGCCATCATCGCCCCTACGATCAGGAACGCGGCACGACCGGCGAAGATATGCGTGGTGGCGTATGTGGCAGCGACCACGAACAGGGCCACGGCGACACCCAGCACGCGTTCGTTCTTGCCCAGTGCGCGGCACAGGAAGTCGTAGACGAACCAGCCGCCGATCAGGAATGCCACCGCGAGGCCTACGGCCTGATTCGGTTGCAGGTCCATCACGTTCTTGTCGATGAGGTACGTCTGCGGTTGCAGCAGATACAGCACGCAGAACAGGGCGAAGCCCGACAGCCACGTGGTGTACGACTTCCACTTGGACCAGTGCAGGTCTTCCGGCATCTGCGGCGGCGAGTTCAGGTACTTCTGCGCGTGGTAGAAACCACCGCCGTGCACCGACCACATTTCGCCGAACACACCCTTTTGTTTGTCTTCGGCTGCCTTGGGCGGCTTCAGACCGTTGTCCAGCATCACGAAATAGAACGACTCGCCAATCCAGGCAATGGCCGCGACCACATGCAGCCAGCGCAGCAACAGATTGACCCAGTCGGTAATAAACGCTTCCATCTTATGTTCTCCTCAACTGCCTGACATTCACGTTCGCGATTTAGCTACCGCGATACGTAGAAAAGCTCCACGGCGACACCAGAAGGGGCACGTGGTAATGCTGCGAAGGCGCCGCGATGCCAAAACGCAGCACCACGCGATCGACGAAGCGCGGCGTGGGTACGTCAACGCCTTGCGCGGCAAAGTAATCGCCGGCGTGGAACACGAGTTCGTATTCGCCCGCGACGAATTCCTCGCCTTCGAGCAACGGCTTGTCGCAACGGCCGTCGGCATTGGTCTGCACGTCGCGCAGCGAACGGCGCTCGCCGTCCACACGCCACAACTCGACACGGATGCCCGCGCCGGGTTTGCCGTGCGATGTATCTAGTACGTGGGTAGTCAGTCGTCCCATGATGTCTCCTGTGATGGATGGGTGCATTGTAGGGAGATGGCGGCGGGGCAACGCGCGCAATAACAAAGATAAAAACGCGCACATACCCTGTCACGTCAGACAAAAAGGTAATGCGCATCAATATGGCATGCCGACGTCTTCAGCGTATGTCGTATGCACCGGAAATGGGATTTTTTGGACCACTATTTGATTCCGTTATCCCGGATATAACGCCAATCGTATGAAGTGTTATCGCGACAGGAGACGACTCGCCCGGAAAGCCCAATGGCGACGTGCATGCTTGGGGAAAACCCGAGACGCAAGATAAGCATTCATGCATACGTTCCATGAAAAAAACACTATAGCCCCGGGTGGTCTTGCCGCAAAAGGCGTCGACCTGCACCATTGAGTCACCCTAAAAATAGACATCAAACAGCCCCCCGAGGGACGGAGACGCAATGAGTGTGACAACCAATGCCGTGGATCCGGTCGACGAGCGACTGCCGATCGGAAAATTGTTCATGCTGGGCCTGCAACATGTTTTGGTGATGTACGCAGGGGCGGTGGCCGTGCCGCTCATCATTGGCGGTGCCCTCGGGCTGCCGAAGGATCAGATTGCGTTCCTGATTTCGGCCGATCTGATGTGCTGCGGTATCGCCACGCTGATTCAAAGTGTTGGTGTGGGCCGTTTCGGGATTCGCATGCCTGTCATCATGGCCGTGACGTTCGCGGCCGTCGGTCCGATGCTCGCCATCGGCACCAATCCCTCCCTCGGGCTACCCGGTATCTTCGGGGCGACGATCGCGTCGGGCATCATCGGCACGCTGATCGCGCCGCTCGTCGGCAAGCTGCTGCGCTTCTTCCCGCCGATCGTGACGGGTATCGTCATTACGTCCATCGGTCTGACGATCATCGGCGTGGGCATCAACTGGGCGGCCGGCGGCGTGGGCAACCCCGACTACGGCGATCCGGTCTACCTCGGCGTGTCGTTCGCGGTGCTCATCTTCATCTTGCTGGTCACGCGTTTCGTGAAGGGCTTCTTCTCGAATATCGCCGTGCTGCTCGGCATTCTGTTCGGTTTCGCGATCGCGCTGATGCTGCACAAGGTGAGTTTCGACGGCCTCGACCAGGTGAAATGGTTCGATATCGTGCTGCCGTTCCATTTCGGCATGCCGGTGTTCGATCCGTGGGCCATCGTCACGCTCACCATCGTGATTCTGATTACCTTCATCGAATCGACGGGCATGTTCCTGGCGCTGGGCGAGATCGTCGGCAAGCCGGTCGACGAGAAGGCGCTGGTGGCAGGCTTGCGTGTCGATGGTGTGGCGACGGTGATCGGTGGCCTGTTCAACACCTTCCCGCACACGTCGTTCTCGCAGAACATCGGTCTTGTCGGCGTGACCGGCGTGAAGAGCCGCTGGGTGTGTGCCGCTGCCGGTGTCATCTTGCTGGTGTTCGGCCTGATTCCGAAGATGTCGGTGGTCGTAGCCTCCATTCCGCAGTTCGTACTGGGCGGCGCCGGTGTGGTCATGTTCGGCATGGTGCTCGCCACGGGCATCAAGATCCTGTCCAAGGTCGACTACTCGCATAACCGCTACAACCTGTATATCGTAGCGATCAGCATCGGTATGGCGATGATTCCGGTGGCGTCGAACAAGTTCTTCGCGAAGATGCCGGAGCAGCTCGCGCCGTTGCTGCATAGCGGGATTCTGCTCGCCACGCTGTCGGCCGTGATTCTGAACGCCTACTTCAATGGCTTCAAAGCCCCGGCGGTCGATGGCCATGGCGAGAAGAACGGTTCGGGCATGGGGCTGGAGGCGCACTGATGAAAACGCTGCTCGTCAAGAATGCCGAGGTGCTCGTCACGATGGACGCCGGTCGGCGCGAGATCGCGCGCGGTGGGCTGTACGTGGAGGACAACCGGATCGTGGCCGTCGGCACCAGTGATACGCTGCCGTCGACGGCGGACGAGGTGCTCGATCTCAGCGGCCACGTCGTCATTCCCGGTCTGGTCAACACGCATCACCATATGTACCAGAGCCTCACGCGCGCCATTCCGGCCGCGCAGGACGGCGAACTCTTCAATTGGCTGACGAACCTCTACCCGGTGTGGGCGAACCTCACGCCCGAGATGATTCGCGTCTCGACGAAGACCGCGATGGCCGAGCTGCTACTCTCGGGATGCACGACGTCGAGCGACCATCTCTATATCTACCCGAACGGCTGCAAGCTGGACGACAGTATCGAAGCGGCCGCTGAGATCGGCATGCGGTTTCACGCGAGCCGGGGGAGCATGAGCGTCGGTCAGAGTCAGGGCGGACTGCCGCCCGATCGCGTGGTCGAGCGCGAGGCGGACATTCTCAAGGACACGCAGCGACTCATCGAGACGTATCACGATGCAGGCCGCTACGCGATGCTGCGCGTGGTTGTTGCGCCTTGCTCGCCGTTCTCGGTGAGCCGCGATTTGATGCGCGAGTCGGCGGACATGGCACGTCACTTCGGCGTGTCGCTGCACACCCATCTGGCGGAGAACGTCAACGACATCGCGTACAGCCGCGAGAAGTTCGGCATGACGCCTGCCGAGTACGCGCAGGATCTGGGGTGGGTCGGTCATGACGTCTGGCACGCCCACTGCGTTCAACTGGACGACGCCGGGATCGCGCTCTTCGCGAAGACGGGCACCGGCGTGGCGCATTGCCCGTGCTCGAACATGCGGCTGGCCTCGGGCATCGCGCCGATTCGCCGCATGCGCGACGCCGGCGTGCCGGTCGGGCTCGGCGTAGACGGTTCGGCATCGAACGACGCCGCCAGCATGATCAACGAAGCGCGTCAGGCCTTGCTGCTGCAACGCGTGGGCTTCGGCCCGAGCGCCATGACGGCGCGAGAGGCATTGGAGATCGCCACCGTGGGCGGCGCGCGGGTGCTGGGGCGTGACGACATCGGCGTGCTTGCCGAAGGGATGGCGGCCGATTTCGTGGCGTTCGACACGCGGGGTGTTGGCATGGCGGGTGGTCTGCACGACCCGGTGGCGGCGCTCGTCTTCTGCAATCCTGGACAAGCTGCGTACAGCGTGGTGAACGGACGGGTGGTGGTGCGCGAAGGGCGTCTGGAGACGCTCGACCTGCCGTCGCTCGTCACGCGTCACAACGCGCTGGCGCGGCAACTGGCCGAGGCTTCCCGATAAGGCGTTGCCACTCCGGCCGCATATTCATGGTGTGCGGCCGAGCGTGGCAATGGGCAGGCGGGAAGTCGGGGGTGGCGCTCCTGTGCATGGGGAGCGCTGCCATGCGGTTCGGCGGGGCGGTGGGGGCCGCTCCGCCGGTAAAACCGGCGGCGGACGATATAAGGTCGTTGAAGCCGACGAATTACGGCAGCGTGCGGGATTCCAGCAGCGTGCGCGTCGCGTCGGAGATCACACTGCGCAGCCAGCGCACTTCGTCCGAGTAGTGCGTGCGTTCGTGCCACAACTGGTAATACTGCATCGGCGGGAAGTCGATGGGCGCTTCGAGGACCGTGAGCGGCAGGAATTCCGCGTAATGGTCGGCAAACAGGCGCGTCGTCGTAAAAATCAAATCGGATTTCAGCAACACGTACGGCGCGAGGTTGAAGTACGGAATCGTCACGACCACGTTGCGCTTGAGACGCTCGCGCGCGAGGTGCATGTCGATGGCGCCGCGTTGTGCGACGGAGTAGGGCGTGGGCGCGAGGTGCGGGCTGCCAAGATACTGTTCCAGCGTCAGGCCGCGTTTCGCATACGGATGCGTATTGCGCACCAGACACACGATCTGGTCGACGAAAAGATTCGAGAGGTGGAGCTGCTCGGGCGGCTCGGGCCAGTTGCCGATCACGATGTCGACCTTGCCGTCTTCGAGCGCATGCTCGTAATCGAATGCCGGTCCGAGCGAATGCAGTTCCAACTGCGCATTGGGCGCTTGCTGACGGAAGCGCTCCACGACCGTCGGCACGAACAGCGTATTCAGATAGTCAGGCGAGCCAATGCGAAAGGTGCGTACCGTCGTGGCCGGGTCGAAATTCGATTGCTGCACCGTAATGCGCTCGATTTCGCGCAGCGCGTTCTGTGTCGGCTCCAGCAGCGATTGACCGTACTCCGTGGGCACCATGCCCGATTTACCGCGCACCAGCAGGGGATCGCCGGTGATGTCGCGCAAACGACGCAGCGCCGCGCTGATGGCCGGCTGCGATTGATTCAGTTTGACGGCCGCACGCGTCACACTGCGCTCGATCAACAGGGTATGAAGAACGCGCAGCAAATAAGTGTCAATCGGTTCGCGGTTTTGGCTCATGAGAAATATAACGATCCGAATATGTCGGACCCTGTAGTGCATAAGTAAATCATTATGAAGGACAAGGTCGCACGGCTCTATAGCGGAAAGCCCCTATCACCAAAATAGACGCTTGTCGTTCGTTTGTCGTGAGTCAGGTGGCCTTAGATGCCGTGTTATTGACACACGCTCGACATTTCTCCGCGAATTGGGTATTTTCGGACCGCCCCATCCACAACCCGGCGCAACTCGGGGCATCTCAGATCTCTTTAACTCCGCCCGTGACCCTTTCCATGCAAGCGACGCCACGTCTGGCGCTGACCGGCATCACCAAACGCTATCCGAGCGTGGTGGCCAACGACGACATCGCGTTGAACGTATTACCCGGCGAGATTCACGCCGTACTCGGCGAGAACGGGGCAGGCAAGAGCACGTTGATGAAGATCATCTACGGTGCCGTACGCCCTGACGCCGGAGACATCCGCTGGGAAGGACAGCCGGTGAGCATCGACAGTCCGGCGGCGGCGCGCAAGCTCGGCATCGGCATGGTGTTCCAGCATTTCTCGTTGTTCGAGACGTTGACGGTCACGGAGAACATCTCGCTCGCACTCGACGACGCCGGTCACGATTTGAAGGCGCTCTCTCATCGTATTCGCGAGGTGTCGACGCAATACGGGCTGGAAGTGGACCCGGCGCGTCATGTACACAGCTTGTCCGTCGGCGAGCGTCAGCGCGTGGAGATCGTGCGCTGTCTGTTACAGAACCCACGCCTGCTCATCATGGACGAGCCGACGTCGGTGCTCACGCCGCAGGCTGTGCAGAAACTCTTCACGACATTGCGCCGCCTTGCCGCCGAAGGGTGCAGCATCGTCTATATCAGTCACAAGCTCGACGAAATCCGCGATCTCTGCGACCGCGCGACTGTGCTGCGCGGCGGCCGTGTCTCGGGGCACGCCGTGCCTCGCGAGGAAACGGCTGAGACGCTCGCGCAGATGATGATCGGGCGGGCACTGCCGCAGATCGAGCGTCGCGCCCATCAGCCGGGCGACGTGCTGTTGTCGCTGCGCCAGTTGTCGATGACGAGTGACGATCCGTTCGGCACCTCGCTGCATGACATCAATCTCGACGTGCATGCGGGGGAGATCGTCGGCATTGCCGGGGTCTCCGGCAATGGTCAGGCTGAGCTGCTGGCCGCGCTTTCCGGCGAGATGCGCGCGCCGCATGCCGACGCCATTGCGCTGAACGACCGTTCCGTGGGGCGCATGGGGGCGGCCACGCGCCGGCGTCTCGGACTGGCGTTCGTGCCGGAAGAGCGTCTGGGGCGCGGCGCGGTGCCCAGCATGTCGCTCACGGACAATGCATTGCTCGGCGCGTCCGGCACGGCACATCTCGGGCTGCTGCGCGGCGGATGGATTCGTCGCGGCACGCTACGCAAGTTCGCCTCGCTCTGCATCGAGCGCTTCAACGTGAAGGCCGGCGGGCCGGAAGCGGCGGCGCAGAGCCTCTCAGGCGGCAATTTGCAGAAATTCATCGTCGGACGCGAAATCCTGCAAGAGCCGCGCGTGCTGGTCGTGGCGCAGCCGACGTGGGGCGTGGATGTCGGGGCGGCCGCTTTCATCCGTCAGCAACTGCTGGACTTGTCGGCGCGTGGCGTCGCGGTGCTGGTGCTGTCCGAAGAGCTTGACGAACTGTTCGAGATTTGCGATCGGATCACGGTGCTGGCACAGGGGCGTCTATCGCCCGTGCGCAAGCCCGAGCAGACCGACGCGCGCGAGATCGGCCTGTGGATGGCGGGGATGTTCCCCGGCGGCCCCGGCGAGCGCGCGGCCTGAATCACCTGTCATTGGGGCAGCGCCGGGCGATGACGCCCACACCGCACGCACCGACGCCGTCACCGTAACGTTTTCATCGATTTCCAGACACCATGTTCGACTTCACGCTTGAGCCTCGGCCGAGTCCTTCGCGCACCATGCGGCTTGCCATGCCGCTCGTGGCCACGCTCATTACGCTCGCCGGCGGCGTGCTCATCTTCAGCTTCCTCGGCAAGAACCCTGCACAGGCGATGGCTGCGTTCTTTCTGGCCCCGATCAGTAGTCTGAACGGCTGGTCGGAGTTGCTGCTCAAGGCCTCGCCGTTGTGTCTGATCGCGCTGGGGCTCGCCATCGGCTATCGCGCCAACGTCTGGAACATCGGCGCGGAGGGGCAACTGCTGCTCGGCGGGATTTTCGCCTCGGGCGTCGCCATCCATTTCGACGGTCATGGCGGCCCGTGGCTGCTGCCGTTGATGATGGCCGCCGGGGCGCTCGGCGGCATGCTGTGGGCAGCCATCCCGGCGCTGCTGCGCGTGCGTTTCAACGCCAACGAGATTCTGGTGAGCCTGATGCTCACGTATGTCGCTACGCAACTGCTGATCTATCTGGTGAGCGGGCCGTGGCAAGACCCGCATGGGATGAACTTCCCGCAGTCGATCAACTTCAGCCGCGACGCCTTGTTCCCGCGCTTCTTCGGCGACTGGCACTGGGCGGCGTGGCGGGGCACACGTCTTAACGCGTCGGTCTTCATGGCGGTGATCGCCGTGCCTGCCGCATGGTGCTTCATGCGCAAGAGCTTCGCGGGCTATCGGATGGAAGTGGGCGGGCTGGCACCGCTCGCGGCACGCTATGCCGGTTACTCCGAGCCGCGCGCCGTCTGGCTGGCGCTGCTGATCGGCGGGGCCGCCGCCGGGCTGGCGGGCACTGGCGAGGTGGCCGGGCCGGTCGGTCAATTGCAGGCGACGTGGGCGCCCGGATACGGCTTCACGGCGATCATCGTGGCGTTCGTCGGCCGTCTGCATCCGGTGGGCATCGTGCTGGCGAGCCTGCTCATGGCGCTGCTGTATCTGGGCGGTGAAGCAGTGCAGACATCGCTGCAACTGCCCAAGGCCATCAGCGGCGTGTTCCAGGGGTTGCTGCTGTTCAGCCTGCTGGGCTGCGATGTTTTCGTGAACTACCGCTTGCGTCGTCGCGCCCGTGCGCTGACGCGAGACGCCTGAGGAGCGCGGCATGGACTGGATCAATCTGCTCACGCCGCTGGCCGCAAGTGCCGTGATTGCGGCCATCCCGCTGATGCTCGCCGCCCTCGGTGAACTGGTGACCGAGAAGTCCGGGGTGCTCAACCTCGGCGTGGAGGGCACGATGCTCATGGGGGCCATCGGTGCATTTGCCATCACCGTGCAGACGGGGAGCCTGTGGCTCGGCGTACTCGCGGGCGTAGCGGCAGGCGTCGTCATGTCGGCCATCTTCGCGTGGCTCACGCTCTCGCTCATGGCCAATCAGGTCGCCACGGGGCTGGCGCTCACGATCTTCGGCATTGGGCTGTCGGCCTACGTCGGTCGTCCGTACACCGACGCCACGATCCCGATGCTGCGCGACGTGCCGATTCCGGGGCTGTCGTCGATTCCGGTGCTGGGACCGTCGATTTTCTCGCTCAACCCGCTGGGCTACCTCTCGGTTGCGCTGCTCGCGGCGATCGCATGGTTCCTGTATCGCTCGCGTGCCGGGCTGGTGCTGCGCTCGATCGGGGAGGCGCCTTCCGTGGCGCATGCCATCGGCTATCCGGTGGTGCGCATCCGTTATCTCGCGACGCTGTTCGGCGGCGCGATGTCGGGACTGGCCGGCGCGTATTACTCCGTGGGCTATCTGCGTCTGTGGCAGGAGAACCTGACGGCGGGACGCGGCTGGATCGCACTGGCGCTGGTGGTGTTTGCCACATGGCGACCGGGGCGCACGGCGCTCGGCGCGCTGCTGTTCGGCGTCGTCATGGCGCTGCAATTTCAGGCGCAGGCGATGGGCATCCGTATCCCGTCGCAAGCGCTGGCAAGCCTGCCGTATCTCGCGACCATCGTCGTGCTGGTGGTCATTTCGCGCAATCGTCAGACGATTCGCCTGAATGCGCCGGCGTCGCTTGGCAAGCCGTTCTTTGCGGGATCTTGAGCGGGATAACGGTTTCCGACGGTACAAGAATTCAACTGAAACAATCGATGACGAGGAGAGAATCGATGCGACGTAAAGTCCTGATCACGATGGCAAGCCTGGCAGCCGCCATGCTGGTTTCCGCCTGCGGCAAGCAGGAGAACACGACGGCGAACGCGCCTGCGGCGGCGTCCGATGCGCAAGCGTCGGCGGCCCCGGCCGGCAAGGGCCCGATGGGTGTGGCGTTCGTCTACATCGGCAACCCGGGCGATGCCGGCTGGACCTACGCCCACGAACAGGGCGCGAAGGCTGTCGAAGCGAAGTACGGCGACAAGGTCACGGTGACCCGCGTGGAGAACGTGCCGGAAGGCGCCGACTCGGAGCGCGTGTTCCGCGATCTGGCGAGCAAGGGCAACAAGCTCGTCTTCGGTACGTCGTTCGGTTACATGGACTCGATGGTCAAGACGGCCGCCGACTTCCCGGACGTGACGTTCGAGCACGCCACGGGCTTCAAGTCGGCGCCGAACCTCGGTACGTACGACGTCCGCACGTATGAAGGCGCGCATCTGGCCGGTGTGGTCGGCGGGCATGTGACGAAGTCGAACGTGATCGGCTATGTGGCGTCGGTGCCGATTCCCGAAGTGATCCGCAATATCGATGCGTTCACCATCGCCGCACGCGAAGTCAATCCGAAGGTCAAGGTGAAGGTCGTCTGGATCAATAGCTGGTTCGATCCGGGCAAGGAGCGTCAGGCAGCCGAATCGCTCGTGGGGCAGGGCGCTGACGTGCTGATGCAGAACGTCGACTCGGCCGTCGTCATGCAAGTGGCGGAAGAGAAGAAGATTCACGCTTTCGGCTGGGATTCCGACATGAGCAAGTTCGGCCCGAACGCGCATCTTGCCTCGGCGGCCATCGACTGGAGCAAGTACTACATCCGCACGGTCGACGAAGTCATGCAGGGGACGTGGAAGAACACGCCGGTCTGGGGCGGCATCAAGGAAGACGAGATCAACCTCGTCGCCATCAACGATAAGGCGGTGCCGGAAGCGGCGCGCAAGGCCGTGGCGGCGCGTCACGATGCCATTCGCGACGGCAAGTACGACCCGTTCACCGGTCCGATCAAGGGGCAGGACGGCAAGGAAATCGTGCCTGCCGGCAAGACCATGAACGACGACGAGAAACACCAGATCAACTGGTTCGTGGAAGGTGTCGAGGGCTCGTTGCCCAAGCAGTAAGGGGCGACGGGGGCGCGCTGCCGCCCGAAGCGATTCGGTGCGGCCCGGTGTGGCCCTGTGCGGCAATGCGCTGAGGAAGAACCGCCGGTATTGACCGGCGGTTTTTTTAT
>NZ_MAOS01000070.1:0-19764 GCF_001721285.1 Pandoraea sp. ISTKB | reverse complement strand
TCGGCGAAGGCAGCCGCACCCGCTGCTGCGCCCGCGCCGGCAGCGCAGGCGTCCGCACCGGCACCCGCCGCAGCTCCGGCACCTGCGCCGGTCGCTGCAGCACCTGCCGCCTCGGGTAGTCAGCCTATCAGCCACGCAAGCCCCTCCGTGCGCAAGTTTGCCCGCGAACTTGGTGTGGACGTCACGCAAGTGAAGGGCACCGGTCCCAAGGGCCGTGTGGTGGTCGAAGACGTGCGTAATTTCGTCAAGAGCGCGCTCGCAGGCAATCGCCCGGCGGCTGGCGGCGCTGCGCCGGCAGGTGGTGGCGAGCTGAATCTGCTGCCGTGGCCGAAGGTCGACTTCTCGAAGTACGGTCCGGTCGAACCGAAGGCGCTCTCGCGCATCAAGAAGATCTCCGGCGCGAACCTGCATCGCAACTGGGTGATGATCCCGCACGTCACGAACAACGACGAAGCGGATATCGGCGAGCTCGAAGCGTTCCGCGTGCAATTGAACAAGGAAAACGAGAAGGCCGGCATCAAGGTGACGATGCTTGCGTTCGTGATCAAGGCTTGCGTGCTGGCCTTGAAGAAGTTCCCGACGTTCAACGCCAGCCTCGACGGCGACAATCTGGTCTTCAAGCAGTATTTCCACATCGGCTTCGCGGCCGATACGCCGAATGGTCTCGTGGTGCCGGTCGTTCGCGACGCAGACAAGAAGGGTGTCTTCGAGATCGCCCGCGAAACGTCGGAACTGGCGAAGCTCGCTCGCGAGGGCAAGCTGAAGCCGGATCAGATGCAAGGTGGTTGCTTCTCGATTTCGTCGCTCGGCGGTATCGGTGGTACGACGTTCACGCCGATCATCAATGCGCCGGAAGTGGCGATTCTGGGGCTGTCGCGTTCGTACCAGAAGCCGGTGTGGGACGAAGGTAAGCAACAGTTCCTGCCGCAGCTGACGTTGCCGCTGTCGCTGTCCTACGATCACCGTGTGATCGATGGCGCAGAAGCCGCTCGCTTCAACGCCTACCTGGGCCAACTGTTGGCGGACTTCCGTCGCGCGATGCTGTAATGGGCACGGGCCGCCGGCAGCGTGTCAACGCGCCGGCGGCTCTCGCGCACGCTTCAGGATTCTGGACGGGGAGGGCAACATGACCACCGTGGTAGTCGTCAAGAAGGCAGGTGAGATCGCCATTGCCGCCGATTCGCTCGTTACGTTCGGCGATACGCGGCTTTCGCAATCGTACGAAGAGAACCGCAAGGTCTTTCTTGTGGGCGATTCGTATGTCGGTCTGGCCGGCACGACAGCGCACTTTCCGGTCATGCGAGCCATTCTCTCCGGCATGGCGGACGAATGTCGTCTGCATTCCCGCGACGAAGTCTTTCGCACGTTCTGCCGCGTCCACCAGAAGCTCAAGGAAGAGTATTTCCTCAACACGAAGGAAGAGGAAGACGACCCGTACGAGTCGTCGCAGATCACCAGTGTGATCGCGAATCCGACCGGAATCTACGGGGTCTATTCCTACCGGGAAGTGTTTGTTTTCGATCGGTTCTGGGGCATCGGGTCGGGGCGTAATTTCGCGCTCGGCGCCATGTATGCCCTCTACGACCAGGATCTGAGCGCAAGTGCCATCGCCGAGGCGGGCGTCAAGGCGGGCGCAGAATTCGATAAGAGTTCGGCTGGCCCGTTTCAGGTGCATGCGTTTCCGATCGATACCACCATCAAGTCATAAATGCGACAGGGAGACCCCGCATGAGTCTCATTGAAGTCAAGGTGCCGGATATCGGCGCAGAGGGCGTGGATGTCATCGAAGTGATGATCAAGCCCGGCGACAAGATCGCCAAGGATGCGTCGCTCATTACGCTGGAATCCGACAAGGCTTCCATGGAAGTGCCGTCCGAAGTGGCGGGCACGGTCAAGGAAGTCAAGATCAAGGTGGGCGACAAGGCCAGCGAAGGTACGTTGATTGCCATCGTCGAAGCCGAAGACGCAGCAGCGGCCAAGCCGGCGGCTCCTGCAGCCGCACCGGCCGCCGCGCCTGCTCCGGCTGCGCCGGCAGCCGCCCCCGCTGCCGCGAGTGCCCCGGCACCGGTCGCCGCACAACATACCGGCGGCGCCGATATCGAGTGTGAAGTGCTTGTGCTGGGCGCAGGCCCCGGCGGTTACTCCGCAGCGTTCCGCAGCGCTGACCTGGGCCGAAAGACGGTACTGGTCGAGCGTTACGCAACGCTCGGCGGCGTGTGTCTGAACGTCGGTTGTATTCCGTCGAAGGCGTTGCTGCACACGGCGGCAGTGCTTGAAGAAGCGCAGTCGCTCGGCCATCACGGCATCTCGTTCGCGAAGCCGGAAGTCGATCTCGGCAAACTGCGTGCTTACAAGGAAAGCGTTGTCGGCAAGCTGACCGGTGGTCTGGCCGGAATGGCCAAGATGCGCAAGGTCGAGGTCGTCCATGGTGTCGGTGCATTCCTCGATGCCAACCACGTTGAAGTGGTCGACAAGGACGGGGCTAAGCGCGTGGTGAAATTCGCTCAGGCGATCATCGCCGCGGGTTCGCAAGCCGTGAAGCTGCCGTTCCTGCCGGAAGATCCGCGCATCGTCGATTCGACTGGCGCGTTGGAATTGCGTCAATTGCCGAAGAAGATGCTGGTCATCGGTGGTGGCATCATCGGTCTGGAAATGGCGACGGTCTACAGCGCATTGGGCTCCGAGATCGACGTCGTGGAAATGCTCGACGGTCTGATGCAAGGTGCCGACCGCGATCTGGTCAAAGTCTGGGAGAAGATGAACGCGAAGCGCTTTGGTCGCGTCATGCTCAAGACCAAGACCGTGGGTGCCGAGGCGAAGGCCGATGGTATCTACGTGAAGTTCGAGGGTGAAGCGGCACCGGCCGAACCGCAGCGCTACGATCTCGTGCTGGTTGCCGTGGGCCGTAGCCCGAACGGTAAGAAGATCAGTGCCGAGAAGGCAGGCGTGGTGGTCGGCGATCGCGGGTTCATCTCGGTGGACAAGCAGATGCGTACCAACGTGTCGAACATCTTCGCGATCGGCGATATCGTCGGTCAGCCGATGCTGGCGCACAAGGCCGTGCACGAAGCGCACGTTGCCGCTGAGGCGGCCGCAGGTGAGAAGGCCTACTTCGACGCGATCCAGATCCCGTCGGTGGCATACACCGATCCGGAAGTGGCTTGGGCCGGCAAGACCGAAGACCAGTTGAAGGCCGAAGGCGTGAAGTATGGCAAGGCAGTGTTCCCGTGGGCAGCATCGGGCCGCGCCATTGCCAACGGTCGTGACGAGGGCTTCACCAAGGTGCTGTTCGACGAAGAGACGCATCGCATCGTGGGTGGCGCCATCGTCGGCACGCATGCGGGCGATCTGATCGGCGAACTGTGCCTGGCAGTCGAGATGGGCGCAGATGCGGTTGATATCGGCAAGACGATTCACCCGCACCCGACGTTGGCTGAGTCGGTCGGCATGGCCGCCGAGATCTATGAAGGTGTCTGCACCGACGTTCCGCCGCCGCGCAAGAAGTAATTTGGCGTGAATGCCAGAACGCATCGCCCGCTCATGCAGCGACGGGCGATTGCGGGACAGTGCCGGTGAAACGCGGCCATGACATAGTCCTCCTCGCAAGCGCGGGAGGACTGCCGATGGCAGCGTAAAAAAACCGTCATCCCAATCCGGGGTGACGGTTTTTTATTGTGCGATGAGCGTGCAGGGGGAGGAGGCGCAGGGCGGTTCGGTCTTTCGACGACATGGCGATCGTAGCGCACACCAAAAAGAAAACCCGGCGCAAGGCCGGGTCCGAAAGGTACCTGCGGTACCGAGGAGACAACTGGGTGTGACTTCCGCTCGGGCCACCGCTACAACAATGGTGACTCGCGGAGGGCGTCCCTCCTCAATGCAGGGGCGCTATCGATTACTTCTTGGCAGTGGCAGCACGCGAAGCCTGAGCCGCAGCCTTCGAGGCGACGCTGGTCGCAGCAGCGAAGTTCGTTTCGGCGATTTCAACGGCTTGCTTGGTTGCCTTCTGCACGCTGTCGAACGCGCTGTTGGCGGCGGACAGTGCCGACTTGGCCAGTGCGACTGCCGACTCCGAACCGGCCGGGGCATTCTTGGCCAGGTTGTCGAACAGGGCCTGCACGTTGTGCGAGCCTTCTGCCAGTTGGGCTTCGGCGACCTTGGTCACTTCGGCTTGCGTCGACGAAGCGATTTCATACAGGTGACGGCCGTAAGCGAGCGCCTTCTCGGCAGCCGGCTGAACCAGGTTGGCTTGCAGGGCGAGCAGCTCCTGGGCGTCCTTCACTGCGAAAGCCTTCTGTGCGGTCGAGGCGGTCTCGGCCAGCGATGCCTTCACGGCTTGCAGGTTCAGCTCGACCAGCTTCTCAACGCCTTCGAAGGCCTTGTTGGTCAGGCCGAAGAGGGTTTCCAGATTGGCTTTGTGGGCAGCAGCGAGTTGCTCGGGGGTCAGAAACGACATGGCGTTCTCCTATGGTGTCATACACAGCATATGGACCCACTCCGTGTTCGCTCGTTGGTTCTCACCTTATGGCGGTGAAACCACGGTTGGGGCCTTCTCAAATTCGGTGCGATTTCTTTTGTGCATCGCACAATTGCAAGTGTAGAGATATTTTTGTGACTGTCAAGCTATTTTTGTGCGGCGCACAAATTCAATAAAGACTTAAGAAATCAAAAGCTTGGGATCCCGTGACGGCGATGTGACACCGCGTTGCGGCGAATCGGCCATCCGTGGCAAATCGTTGGTAGATGCGGCTTTGCACCGAATTCGCCCCATCGATTTGCACCATTCTGGCGCCCCGCGTCCCTTGCTGGGCGATGGTAATATCGATGAGTTCCGGCACTGGCAGGACGGCTACGCGCATGTTACCGACCCTCGTTTAGAGGAAGGCTTCGCGACTGCCGTTCGCCAGTGCCGCTGTCATTCAACGCTTTTCGCGTGCCGTCACCGTCGGCCACCTGCATCGATGCAAGCGTTCTACAGCGATCATTTCGTCCTGCCACTGCCGCCGGGCCACCGGTTCCCCATGGAGAAGTACGCGCGCTTGCGTGAGCGCGTTGCGTCCGAATTACCTCAGGTCGAGCTGGCCGAAGCGTTGCCTGCAGACGATACGATGCTCGGTCGTGTCCATTCGGCAGAGTACGTCGCACGCGTAGGTGCAGGTGAGCTGGATCCGAAAGAGCAGCGCAGTATCGGGTTTCCCTGGTCGCCGCAGATGGTCGAACGGTCGCGTCGCTCGGCCGGCGCAACGGTCGCCGCGTGCCGTGCGGCCCTGATCGACGGCGTGGCGGCCAACCTTGCCGGGGGCACGCATCATGCCTACGCTGACCGAGGCGAGGGCTTCTGTGTCTTCAACGATGCTGCTGTGGCGGCCCGCGCGATGCAAGCGGAACTCGGGCCGGGCACACGCGTGGCGATCATCGACCTCGATGTGCATCAGGGCAACGGCACCGCTGCTATCTTCGAGCACGATCCGAGTGTCTTTACGCTGTCGCTGCACGGCGAGCACAACTACCCTTTTCACAAGGCGACTGGCGATCTCGACGTGGCGTTGCCCGATGGCTGTGGCGACGACGAATACCTTGTCGCGCTTGGCCACGCGCTCACGGACCTCTTTGCGCAATTCACGCCGACACTCGCGATCTATCTTGCTGGCGCCGATCCGCTGGAAAATGACCGCCTCGGACGCCTCGCGCTCACGCATGACGGCCTGCTCGCACGCGATCATCGGGTACTGACGGCGTGTGCAGAGCGCGGCTTGCCGGTCGCGATAGCGATGGCAGGAGGCTACGGACGCGACATCGGGCAGACCGTGGCGGCGCACTTCGCAACGATCCGGCTTGCCAGCCAGTTCGCCCGGATCAACCGGAACGGCCGTAGCGAAGATCGCGCGTCGTCAGGCGGGATGTACGCATGAGTGAACCTCGAATGAACCCGTCACCTGCGTCCCATCCGGCCACTGTTGAGCCGACGAGAAGCGGACGAATGGCCATCTGGACGGCGACCATGCCGTGGTGGTTCGTGCTGATCTGGAGCACGGGATTCATCGTGGCCAAGTACGGCATGCCCAATGCCGAACCGCTGACGTTCCTTGCCTGGCGCTACGGTTGCACGCTAGTGGTGATGTTGCCGATCATGTGGTTGACGCGCACGCCGTGGCCGATGCGGCATGTGCTGGAGGGGAATGTCCGCGAGGTGCCGACAGTTCGCGCCGAGCGCATCGACTGGCCGTTAATTGCGCATCTCGCGATCTCCGGCATTCTGATTCAGGCGGTGTATCTCGGTGGTGTCTGGGCGGCGATCAAACACGGGGCGCCCGCAGGGTTGGCGGCGCTGATCGTTGGCATTCAACCGCTTCTGACCGCGCTTTTCGCGCGTGTTGTCGGTGAACCGGTGTCGCGCCGTCAATGGCTGGGGCTGCTGTGCGGTTTCATCGGGGTCGGACTGGTGGTGGCCAACAAGGTGGGCGTGCGCGGCGTTGGGGTAGGGGTGATCGCGCTGTGCGTGCTCAGTCTGGTTGCGATTACGGCCGGTACGCTGTACCAGAAACGCTTTTGCTCGCACTTTGATCTGCGTGTGGGCACGGTGGTGCAATTCGGTGCGGCATTCCTGGTGACGTTGCCCGCCGCATGGGCACTGGAGACGATGCAGGTGCGCTGGAATGCCGAGATGATCGGCGCTCTGGCGTGGTCGGTGCTTGCGCTCTCCATCGGCGCCATCTCGCTGCTGTTCCTGCTGATTCGTCGCGGGGCGGCGACCAAGGTTTCCAGTCTGATGTATCTGACGCCCCCGACCACGGCCGTCATGGCGTGGTTGTTGTTCGGCGAGACGTTATCCCCGCTGAGTGCGGCGGGGATGATCGTGGCCGCGTTGGGCGTTGCGCTCGTGATTGAGCGCCGGGCGGCGTCCCCGGCCTCGTGAGCGTCGCGCCACCTCTCTCCCTCTTTATCGTCAGCCGTCAACGAAGCGTTATGAAACACCCAGATCCGCGTACAGCCGCTACGTCGGCAACGACGTCTGCCGCCAGTACTGCTAACGCTGCAAACGTTCCTGTTATGTCTAACCCCTCTGACCCTTCAAACGCCACCGATATTTCCGGCACGTCTGGCACGTCGGGTGCGACGAACATCCAGGTGCCGCCGGAGGCTGGGGAAAGTACGCATCCCCCGGCTGTCAACGATAACGCGGGGTTGCGCGTGGAATATGTCGACGAGGCTATTCGTAGCCGTCGATCGATTCGTGCCTATTTACCGACGCCGGTACCGCAGGCGACCGTGGCGGACATCTTGTCGGTCGCGTCGCGTGCCCCGTCGGGCAGCAACATTCAGCCATGGCAGACGTACGCGCTTTCGGGCGATGCGCTGAAGCGGTTGACGTCGCGCTTGCTGGACGCGTTCAACGATCCGGCGCAGCGCTTGATGCACCAGGAGGAGTATGCGTACTACCCGCGCGAGTGGACCGAGCCCTATCAGGCACGGCGTCGCAAAGTCGGGTGGGATCTGTACGGGTTGCTGGGCATCGGTCGCGCGGACAAGGCGAGGATGCATGGTCAGCATGCGCGCAACTTCACGTTCTTCGACGCGCCGGTCGGGTTGATTTTCACGATCGACCGGCATCTGGAGCAGGGCAGTTGGCTTGACTACGGCATGTTCCTGCAAGGCGTGATGATTGCGGCGCGGGCGCGCGGGCTGGATACCTGTCCGCAAGCGGCGTTTGCCACGTTCCACCAAGTCATTGCCGACGAGCTGCGCTTGCCGGAGACCCGGATGGTGGTATGCGGCATGGCGTTGGGTTACGCGGACCCGAATGCCGTTGAAAACGGTCTTGTCACCGAGCGTGCGCCCCTCCAGGAGTGGGCGCACTTTTTGAATTAACGAATATCAAGAGGTTGGCGTTATTTGGCAAAATTTGGCGAATGTGGAATTGAGCGCGTTGCGCTGCACAAAACTGCCAGATGCCGGTTTAAGTATTTCAGCTAAGTCATTCATATTGCTTATTTTTTCGGAAGTTACTAAACTTCTCCCAAACTCGTTGCCTGCCAACCTTACGCTACTCCCAATCTATGTACGCGATCACCACCCTTGCGCGTCTGTGCCGCTCCCGTCTCTGGGGTGCTGCCGTCGTGGCGATCTCGCTCGCCGCCGGTGCCCCGGCAGTCGTTCACGCCGCCGGTAAGACGAGCGATTGCTCGAAGACGGCCAAGACTGCTGCCCAGAAACGCGCGTGCGCGAATCCCAAGGCGACGAAAGCCGTCGCCACGTCCAAATCCGGTGCCAAACGTGCCGCCGCCACACCTGCCGCTCGTGAAGTGAAGAGCGCGAAGGTCAACGGCAAGGCACGCAAGCTCGCCGCCGTCGAAGACGACGGGCCCGCAGCGAAAAAGGTCGCCGTCAAACGCGTCGTCTACAAGAACGGCAAGCGCCGTGTCGTGACGTCGTATCGCACCGTCAACTTTGCACCGCAAGCACCGGAGCGTCTGTCGACGGGCCGTGCCTTCGGTCTGCATGAGACGCCCGATGCGCTCGCGCTGCGCTCCTCCGTCGCGTATGTCGTCGACGAACGCACCGGTGAGTCGCTGTTCGACAAGAATTCGCAAGCCGTGCTGCCGATCGCTTCGATCTCGAAGCTGATGACGGCCATGGTGTCGCTCGACGCTGGTGTCCCGATGACGGACGTCATGGAAGTGACCGATGAAGATCGCGACTACGAGAAGGGCACGGGCTCGCGCCTGTCGGTGGGTTCGCGTCTGTCGCGCGAAGACATGCTGCACATTGCACTGATGTCGTCGGAAAACCGCGCGGCTGCTGCACTGTCGCGTTACTTCCCGGGTGGCCGTCCGGCATTCCTCGCCGCGATGAACGCCAAGGCGAAGCAACTGGGCATGAACGACACGCACTTCAATGATCCGACGGGCCTGTCGAGCCAGAACGTATCGAGCGCGCGTGACCTCGTGAAGATGGTCAAGGCTGCGTATCAATACCCGATGATTCGTCGTTTCTCGACGGACAGCAATTACGACGTCAACACCGGTCGTCGCGAATTGCATTACGTCAGCACGAACCACCTGATCGGTCATTCGGGTTGGGAAATCGGCTTGCAGAAGACGGGCTACATCAACGAAGCCGGTCAGTGTCTCGTGATGCAGGCGAACGTCGAAGGCCGCCCGGTGATCATGATTCTGCTCGACTCGACGGGCAAGTATTCGCGCTTCGCCGACGCCACGCGCGTTCGTAAGTGGCTGCTGGAAGGTGGCGGCGCTACGCCGCAGCGCACCGCAGGTAACGTGCCGACGGCACAGGTTGCGACCAACAACGGTCACGCGCTGTAATTCGACGCGTCAGCGACCCGGCATCAAAAGAAAGGCGCTCCCTCGGGAGCGCCTTTTGTTTTGCCTTTTGCTGCTTTACTCCACCGTCGCCATTTGCGACAGGCCGTTCGTGTCCGGATTGGGGGCATGGAAGCCGAGTGACGACGAGATTTGCAGCGCCGTCTCGTTCAGATTCGCGAGCCAGGCATCTTGCAATCGGTCGGCCGGTGCGGACAGCGACAGTCCCGCGACCAGCTTGCCGCTGTCGTCATAAATCCCGGCAGCGATGCATCGCACCCCTAACTCAAGTTCCTCGTTATCGCGCGCATATCCCGATTTGCGGACGTGCGTCAGCTCGCGTTCGAGTTTCTGCAGGTCGGTGATGCTGTTGCGCGTGTGACCCGAGAGTCCGGTGCGTGTCGCATAGGCGCGCACGCGCGAGGCTTCGTCGGCCGCAAGAAACAGCTTGCCGACGGAGGTGAGATGCAACGGCGCGTGGCCCCCGATGGCGCGCACGACCTGCATGCCCGAGCGCTCGCTGTAGGCGCGCTCGATGTAGACGATTTCGTCCCCCTGGCGTACCGACAGATTGACCGTCTGCCCGGTGATACGGTGCAGTCCGCGCATCGGCGTGAGCGCGGCGTCGCGGACCGACAGGCGTGCTTTGACCAGATTGCCGAGTTCGAGCAGACGCATGCCGAGACGGTAGGTCCCCGGGTCGCAACGATCGACGAAGCGGCACGCCACCATGTCGTTCAGGATGCGGTGCGCGGTGGATGGATGAAGTTCGGTGGCTTGCGCCAACTCCTTGAGGCTGACGGGATCGGCATGACCGGCAAGTGCATCGAGCAGACGCATCATGCGCTCGATTACCTGAATGGACGTGCGCGACTCCGTGCTTTGACTGGTGTCGTCTTTCATGAGGTAGGGCCGAGTTTCGTATAGCGTCGATTCTATATCATATTGTGAAAAATTCGCACCCTTCCTGTAGAGGACTTCTGCGAAAACGCGGCGCCGGATGTGACTCCCACAAGGGATGCGTCGAAGTTGCAGTATCTGCGTGCCGAAACCGAAAGTGGCCCGAATCGCGCGTCGCTAGCATGCATCCGTACTTCATCAACGACGCCTGACCCCTGCGTTGCAGCGTGAGTGGTCGACGCGTCACAACGGAGGTGTTGCGCATGTTCGGGTATGTGTACGCACCGGCGGTCGCGAAGTGGCCAGTGGGGCAGAAGCGGATGCAATGCGTTGACGCCGGCGTGGGGACGTCCATTGCCGGGACGCGGGCCGAAATCGCCGGAAGGTTCGCCAGTATCGCCAACGCAAGGTCTCGTCTCGGGATGAGTGCCCACGATATCGGTGAGCTGGAAGCGTCTTTTCAGAAGGCGTTCAGGAAAGCGACGTCTGGCTACTGGAAGGGTGGGTTGTGGGATGGGTGCTGGCGGTACCGATCGTCATTCGCACAACACGGGGTGTACTCGCGGGTTCGCGATCAGTTGGAGGTTCGGAGTCCGGAGCACCTGACGCCATCCGCAAAACGCTTTCGCGAGATTCTCGCGCGTCTCGACGACGTGCTGCTCAAAGAGGAGGAGGCCATTGAACATTGCACACGACTACGCGATCGTGCTGCCCAACTGGAAGCCAGGATATTCGCCGATGTCTCCGACGAGCGAGCGGCTTATGCCGACGTCAAGGCGGATTGCGCGGTGGCCATTGCGCAGACCAGCCGGTGTCTTGCCGACGCCCGCAGAGCGGCAACCCTGGCGTCGAGGCAGGTCTGGCCTGACAAGAAGCATTACGGCAAGCGATTTTCGCTTTCGGGCGGTTTGTATCTGGTGGCGGCGACTGTTGCGGCACTGGCGCTTGCAAAGGTAGGTCTGGTGATTGCCGTGATCGGATTTGCGGTGACGATGCTCATCCGCATTGTGAGTCTGGGGAGTATCCGCGGATTCGATCGCGAGCGTGGGTGGAAGGCGACGGAGAGCCTGTTGGAGTCAACGAAGCAACTATTACGAAATGAGGAGACGGAAATGAGAGCGTATCTCGAGGGTATTCAGGCGAAAACTTCGCAGCGTCTGGACGACATGGTGTGGAATCGTCTCGGCAATCTCATGGAAGGACAGCAGGAGATGTCCCGTGACTTGCGCAGTCTTGAGCACAGAATGTCGGGCGTCGAGCAGAAATTGGACGGTATGGACCGAAGAATCGGCGACGTCTCTGGCAAGGTGGAGGGGATGGATCGAAGAGTTGGCGATCTCTCCGACAAGGTGGATGGGATGGATCGAAGAATCGACGACCTCTCTGCCAAGGTGGACGGGATGGGGCGATGCATCGGCGACGTCTCTGACACGTTGGGCCGAAGAATCGACGACGTCTCTGAGAAGGTGGACCGAAGAGTCGGCGACGTCTCCGATAAGGTGGACAGGCTGCGCGATTCGCTCACCGACCGGATGGGCGCGATGAGCGCCGATCTGCGCGCTGTAGCGGAGGCACAGCGCGCGCATTCGTGTGGCCGGCAGGCGTCGCCGGAAGCTACCGCCCTTGCGTCCAACCGGATGCCGCCGTCGCGCGCGAATTCCTGGGGCTACTACAGCAAGAACGTGCCGCATATGGCATAAGCGCTCACGCGACGTGCGGGAATCCACGCTGGGCCCGTGCGGCCCAGCGACTTATAATGGCGCATTATTCCCGAAAAGAGGATTCCCCCAATGCGCGTCGGACTGTTTGTCACATGTCTGATCGACATGATGCGCCCGGAGATCGGTTTCTCTACGCTCAAGCTGCTTGAGACAGCCGGTTGCGAGGTCGTGATTCCCGATTCCCAGACTTGCTGCGGCCAGCCGGGCTACAACTCCGGCGAGCGCGCCATCGCCCGCGACCTCGCCCAAAAATTCCTCGACGAATTCGAATCCTTCGACTACGTGGTCGTGCCGTCGGGATCGTGCGGCGGGATGGTCAAGGCGCACTACGGCGATCTCTTTGCCGACGACCCCGAACTGATGGGGCGCTACGAACGTCTGCGCCCGCGCGTCTACGAACTGACGGATTTCCTCGTCAACGTGCTCCACATCGATACGGTGCCCGGCGATTACAACGGTGAAGTGACGTATCACGATTCCTGCTCCGGCCTGCGTGAGCTCGGTGTGAAGACGCAGCCGCGCGCGCTGCTGGCGAAAATGCCGGGCGTGAAGATGACCGAGATGAAGGACTGTCAGGCGTGCTGCGGCTTCGGCGGTACGTTCGCGCTGAAGTACGGCAACATCTCGACGGCCATCGTCGACGAGAAGTGCGCCAACATTGCCGCGAGCGGTGCACCGGCTGTCGTGCTGGGCGACCTGGGCTGCATGCTGAACATCGAAGGGCGTCTGCGTCGCACCGGCGATACGAAAACACGCGTGCTGCACATCGCCCAGGTGCTCGCCGGGGACGCATGAGCGCGATGCCGAATGTGATGCATAAACACGCCACTCTTTTCCCGATCCTACCGATCTCCGGACCCATGCGCGCTGCTGATGTCGCTTGCACGTCCGGTCTTCGCTTCTCGTGAGTCGCGATGCAAGTTCAATCGATGCAGTTCAAGGCGCGCGCCGGGCAAAAGCTCGCGGACCAGCGTCTGCAAGCCAACCTCAAGAAACTCTCGACCAAGTTCGTGACGGCGCGTGCCGCCGCCATCGAGGAAATCGATTTCGAAGCCACCCGTGAGGCGCTCAAGGAGCGTCGCAATCGTGGCATCGAGAATCTGGACGTCTGGCTGGGCATCTTCGAGCGCGAAGCGACGCGACGCGGCGCTACCGTGCTGTTCGCCGAGTCGACGCAGGACGCCGCGCGTCTGATCGCCGAGATCGCCCGCAAGCACGACGTCAAGAAGGTGATCAAGTCGAAGTCGATGGTCACCGAAGAGCTGCAACTCAACAAGGTGCTTGCCGATATGGGGGTGCAGTCCGTCGAGACGGACCTTGGCGAGTACATCCTGCAGATCAACGACAACGAGCCACCGTCGCACATCATTGCGCCGGTCGTCCACAAGGACAAGGACGAGGTTGCCGATCTGTTCGCACGCGTGCACCAGAAGCCGCGTCTGACGGAAATTCCGTTGATGACGCGCGAGGCGCGCGAGATGCTGCGTCCGCAGTTTCTATCGGCGGACATGGGCGTGACCGGCGGTAACTTCCTCGTTGCAGAGACCGGTTCCGTTGCCGTGGTGACCAACGAGGGCAACGAAGGCATGTGCACGATCATGCCGCGTGTTCACGTCGCCGTGACGGGCATCGAGAAGGTACTCCCGACACTCGAAGATCTGGCGACCGCCATGCGGTTGCTGCCGCGTTCGGCGACCGGGCAGGGCACGTCGAACTACTTCTCGTTACTCACCGGTACGCGCGCAGAAGGGGAAGTCGACGGTCCCGATCACATGTATTTCGTGCTCGTCGACGGCGGCCGTTCGGGGCTGATCGGTGGTGCGTTTCAGGAGATGCTGCGCTGCATTCGTTGCGGTGCGTGCATGAACCACTGCCCGGTGTATCAGAAGATCGGCGGCCATGCGTACGGATGGGTGTATCCGGGGCCGATGGGGTCGGTGCTCACGCCGAGCTACGTCGGTCTGGAAAAGACGCTCGATCTGCCGCAGGCGGCAACGCTGTGCGGTGAGTGCAATCGGGTCTGCCCTGTGGGTATTCCAATTTCGGATCTGCTGCGCAAGCTGCGTGAGCGTCAGGTGGATCGCGGGTTGCGTCCGTGGCAGGAGCGCGCGGCGTTGGCGGCGTGGGCATTCGCGGCTCGGCGTCCGCGTCTGTATGCAACGCTCTCGAGCCTTGGGTCGTGGGCGCTGCGGCGGATGGGGCGCGATCGCGGCAGTATCTCGAAGCTGCCGCTCGCCGGTGGCTGGACCGATACGCGTGAGATGCCGGCGCCGAGCGGCAAGACGTTCCGTGCGATGTATCGCGAGCGTCGCGCACCGCGCTGAGTCTGCGACGTAGGGAATTCGCGGCGGCGCTGCCAAAGTGCCTTCGTCGACATGAAAAAAGCTGGCCTCCTGCGGGAGCGCCAGTTTTTTTACGTCGCCTGGGTAACCGTCAGGTTCGGGCGGGCAGGGCGAGGCGTTTTTCGATGCGACGTTGCAGGGCCGACAGTCCCGTCGATAGCACCCAGTAAATGGCGGCGCACGCGAGGTAGAGCGGTAGCGGCTGATACGTCGACGCGATCACTTCCTGCGCCGAGCGCAGCAATTCCGTCACGGTAATGACGGAGACGAGCGACGTGTCCTTGATCAGGCTGATCAGGCTGTTGCCAAGACTCGGCACGGCCATGCGCAGTGCTTGCGGCGCAATGATGTAGCGCAGCGTCTGCCAGTACGACAGACCGAGGCTATACGCCGCGAGCCATTGCCCGCGAGGCATGCCTTCGAGCGCGCCGCGCATGCTTTCCGACAGATACGCGCCCACGTTCAGGCTGAGGGTGAGCACGCCGGCGGGCGTCGGGTCGAGCGAGATGCCGATACCCGGCAGGCCGTAATAGACCACGAAGATCTGCACCAGCAGCGGCGTGCCGCGCATGATGCTGACGTAAGCGCGCGCAATGCCGCGAAACACGCGTACTTTGCCGATGCCCATGATCGCCACGATGATGCCGATCGCCAGGCCGAACACCATCGACATCAAGGCGAACTTGATCGTGAGCACGGTGCCCTGCAACAGCACCGGCATGGATTGGGCGGCGAGTTCGAATGGATTCATGGGGGGATGTCTGATGATGTGTCGTGGCGCGCAAAGACGACGGCCGGCATCCGCATGATTGGCGTGATGCCGGCCGTGGGGTCATCTCCGGCGTCGGGTGTCATGGCAGTCCGACGGCCGAAGATTATCGCTACGCGGCTTGCGTTTTACTGCGCCGGCTTGGACGTATCCTTGCCGAACCACTTCTGCGAGAGCTTGGCGAGCGAGCCGTCTTGCTTCATGGCCGTCAGCGCGTCGTTGATGGCCTTCGCAAACTTCGGATTGTTCTTCTTGAACGGAATGCCGACGGCCTGATTGGTGCCCGGCAACACGGCGCCGGCTTCGAGCGGCAGCTTCGCGTTCTCGAGCAGGTAGGCCATCATCAACTGATCGTTGAGGGCAGCGTCGACACGGCCGGCGGCGAGGTCGGCGAGATACTCGGGCGCGCCCGGATACGTACGCACGTCGATGCCCGGCACGGCCTTGGCCATCGTGTCGTAGTTGCTGCCCAGACTCACGCCTAGCTTGTGGCCCTTGAGCGCGTCGAGCGTGGCGAACGGGCGCTTGTCATCTTTGCGGCGAATCAGTTGTGCTGCCGAATACGTGTACGGCTCGCTGAAGTCCAGCGACTTCTTGCGCTCGTCGGTGATCGCGACCTGATTGACGATGACGTCGAACTTGCCGGCCTGAAGGCCGCCGATGATGCCGCTCCATTCCGTCTTGACGAACTGGGGCTTCACGCCGAGGCGTTGTGCCACGGCTTTAGCGACATCCACGTCGAAGCCGTCGAGCTGACCGCTCTTGTCGAGGTAGTTGAACGGCGGGTAGGTGCCTTCGATGCCGATCTTCAGCACGCCCGCCGACTTCACGGTGTCGAGCAGATCGGCAGCGCGGGCCGACGACGTACCGATGAGTGCTGCGGCGGCGAGCGGTACGAGGCAAAGCGTCTTGAGCCAGGATTTCATAGTGTCTGGTTTTCCCTTTGGCAGATGAAGCGGATGATGGGGCGCCGACGTTCGACCTGTCAGACCGTACGCAGCGCTTGCACGCATTCTCGCACCAGCTCGGGGCCGCGGTAAATCAGGCCGCTGTACACCTGTACCAGACTGGCGCCCGCATCGAGCTTCGCCTGGGCGTCGGCGCCCGACAGAATGCCGCCCACACCGACGATTGGCAGCGCACCGCCCAACTCGGTCGCCAGGGCACGGATCACGCGATTCGAGGCGTCGAACACGGGGCGTCCCGACAGGCCGCCGGTTTCGTTGGCGTTCGGCAGACCGGCGACGGCTTCGCGCGAGAGCGTGGTGTTCGTGGCGATCACACCATCGAAACCATGGCGCGTGAGCGTGCCCGCGATCACCTTGATCTGTTCGTCGTCGAGGTCCGGGGCAATCTTCAGCGCGATCGGCACGTACTTGCCGTGACGATCGGACAGCGCGCGCTGTTTGTCCTTGAGCTTGCCGAGCAGGGCGTCGAGTTCGTCGCCGCCTTGCAATTGACGCAGATTCTTGGTGTTGGGCGACGAGATGTTCACCGTCACGTAAGTCGCGTACGGATAGACCTTCTCAAGGCAGATGAGATAGTCGTCGACGGCGCGCTCAATGGGCGTGTCGGCATTCTTGCCGATGTTCAGGCCCAGCGGGCCCTTGTAGCGGGCCGACTGCACGTTCTGGAGAAATTGCTCGACGCCGCCGTTGTTGAAGCCCATGCGATTGATGATCGCCTCGGCCTGCGGCAAGCGGAAAATGCGGGGCTTCGGGTTGCCGGATTGCGGGCGCGGTGTGACCGTTCCCACTTCAACGAAGCCAAAGCCGAGGGCGGCGAGGCCATCGATGCAACTGCCGTCCTTGTCGAGGCCGGCGGCAAGGCCGACCGGGTTCGGGAAGCGGATGCCCATCACCGTGCGGGGATCTTCGGGCAGCGTCTGACCGACGAGGCCCGAGAGGCCAAGCGAGGCGACGCCACGCAGCGTGGCCAGCGTCAGGTGGTGAGCTTGTTCGGCATCAAGACAGAACAGGGCGCGACGGGCCAGAGGATAGAGAGGCGCAAGCACGATGTCGGGTTCGGCAGAATCGGAAAGTCGCCATTTTACCGGTATCCCGGGCGCGGAGCGCGTCTTTTTCTACGCTCTGCGTACTCTCAATTTACGTGAGTTCTGTCGCGGAATGAACGCGGTGCGCACTGCCGACAATGGATGTGTCGCAGACGCGCCGCGTCGACAAGGGATTGCGAAGGGAGCTTACTGATCCGCCTGACCCGCAGCATCGAGCATGGCGTCGGGCATGTCTTGCCATTGGCCGTCGATCAGGCCTTGCAGGGGGCGGAAATTGGCCTTATAGACCATCTTCCGGCTCTGCTGGATCCAGTAGCCGAGATAGACGTTCGGCAAGCCGAGTGCACGCGCCTGTTCGATTTGCCAGAGGATGTTGTACGTGCCGTATGACGCACCTTCGACGTCCGGATCAAAGAACGTGTAGACCGACGATAGCCCGTCGCTGAGGATGTCGACCATGCTGATCATGCGCAGCGTGCCCGCGCCCTGATGGCCGGGCGGTTCGCGAAATTCCACGAGGCGGGAGTTCACGCGGCTTTGCAGCAGGAACTGCTCGTACTGCTCGCGGCTGTCGTGATCCATGCCGCCGCCGGCGTGGCGTCGCGACTGGTAGCGCATGTAGAGCTGGTAGTGCTCCTCGGTGTAGTGAAGCCCGGAGACGTTGACGGCGAGCGATGCGTGGCGCTTCCAGATCCGCCGCTGCGTGCGATTCGGAACGAAGCGTGCAATGGGCACACGCACGGGGACACAGGCGCGGCAGCCGTCGCAATAGGGACGATAGGTGAACACACCGCTGCGGCGAAAGCCCGCGCGCACGAGTTCGCTGTAGACGTCCGAATTGATCAGATGGCTGGGGGTGGCAACCTGCGAACGCGCCGTATGGTTGTCTAGATAGCTACAGGGATAGGGCGCCGTTGCGTAGAACTGAAGGGCGGACAGCGGAGAGAGCGGCAGTTCGTTCGGATGGGTCACTGCTAAACCTCGTGAGCCTTGTCTGCTGCGTTACCGTAGGCCAGTGCGCTGAGCATCTGTTTATCCAGACGCCAGACCGGCGCGGGGGCCATGACCGCCTTTTTCACGTGGGCCAGAAATGTCTGGCGGGGAATTTCACCCCCGCCGAGCGACGCCAGATGAGCGGTACTTTGCTGGCAGTCTATCACCTCTATTGCGTGTGTGCGTGCAAACGCGACGAGTGCGGCGAGGGCGATTTTCGACGCGTCGGTGCGCTTGGCAAACATCGATTCGCCGTAGAACATGCGCCCGAGCGCCACACCGTACAGGCCGCCGACACGCTCGCCTTCGTAGAACGTTTCCACGCTGTGCGCGAGTCCGGCATCGTGCAGCGCGCGGTAGGCGGCAACGATGGCGGGCGTGATCCACGTGCCGTCTTGTCCGCGACGTGGGGCTTGCGCACAGGCTTGCATGACGGCGGGGAAGTCGACGTCGAGGCGAATTTCCCAGGCATCTTCGCGCAGCACGCGACGCAGCAATTTTCGGAAGTTGTGACTGACGACGAAGCTCTCGGGCCGCAACACCATCCGTGGATCGGGACTCCACCACAGTACGGGTTGTCCTTGCGAGTACCAGGGGAAGATGCCTTGCCGGTAGGCGGCGAGCAGACGCTGAGGTGAGAGGTCGAGCCCGGCGGCGAGCAGTCCTGGCGCGTCGCTTGACGCGTCGAGCGCTTCGTCCACGCTTGGGAAGGGATCGTTTGCTTCGAGCCAGACGACCATGACGACGTTAGCTTTGCGGATTTGGCGTCGACTTCATGGGCAATCCGATGAAGTCGACGAAATCGGGAGGGCAGGCACCGCGAATGCCGGTGCGCTTAGACACGCAGCATCGGCGTGAGGATGTCCTCGGTGTGCGCCGTATGCACGGGCAGCGTCGGGACCGGGGTGCCGGGTACGACTTCCGACGACGCTTCGAGGTGGACGCCGAACGCCCCTGCGCGGCGATCTTCGAAGAAGAAGCGCAGCGTTTTGGCGACGGTCGGGAAGGCGATGTCGTCCCAGGGGATCTCGTCCTCCGAGAAGAGCGCGACTTCGAGACTTTCCTCGCCGGCGGCGAACTGCGGCTCGCGCATCTGTGCCAAATAGAAAATATGAACCTGGCTCACGTGCGGCACGTTGAGTACGGAGAACAGGGCGCCTACGTCGACGATAGCGCCGGCTTCCTCCAGCGTCTCGCGCGCGGCGGCCTGGGCCGTCGTCTCGCCAATCTCCATGAAGCCTGCGGGGAGCGTCCAGTAACCGAGTCGCGGCTCGATGGCGCGCTTGCACAACAACACCTGATCGCCCCACACAGGTACCGTGCCGAGCACGTTGCGCGGGTTCTGATAGTGAATGGTGCCGCAGTGTGTGCAGACATGCCGCTCGCGATTGTCGCCGGGCGGAATGCGCAACTCGACCGGGTGGCCGCAGGCGGAGCAGAATTGGATGAGAGGACGTCGGTTCATGGTTGGTGCGAGTGTATCATCGGCGACGCGCGCTGTGCGGCGACGCACACCGGGTGCCGGGATAACCCGTGGTATCGGGACGCACGTCGGCTTGCGCGCCATTTTCATCGACATGCAGACGACGACTGGAAAAATATTCAGCCAGTCATGTTGCACTGCGATGGCAATTGTCATATAATCTAATTCTTCAGACGCGGGGTGGAGCAGTCTGGCAGCTCGTCGGGCTCATAACCCGAAGGTCAC
>NZ_MAOS01000069.1:0-22542 GCF_001721285.1 Pandoraea sp. ISTKB | reverse complement strand
GCCCCTTGACCCGGTCGCCGAGATCGTCGCGCGCCGTCAGGAACAGGACCGCCGTATCCTGCTGCGCGCGCAACTGGTCGAGCACCTGCCAGCCGCTCTTGCCCGGCAGCATCACGTCGAGAATCACGAGATCGTAGGCGCCGGTCACCGCCATGTGCAGGCCGTCGACGCCGTCGCCGGCGACATCGACCACGTAACCGGCCTCCGTCAATCCTTTCTTCAGATACTGACTCGTCTTGAACTCGTCCTCGACGACAAGAATCCTCATACGTCCTCCTACCGCCTTCTCCAGTTAACTTCCCTTGCGACTGCGCTGCCCCACCATGCGGTAGAGCACCGGCAACACCAGCAGCGTCAGCACGGTCGACGACAGAATCCCCCCGATGACGACCGTCGCGAGCGGACGCTGTACCTCCGCCCCGGTGCCCGTGGCGATCGCCATCGGCACGAAGCCCAGCGATGCGACGAGCGCCGTCATCAGCACCGGCCGCAGGCGCGTGAGCGCACCTTCGCGCACCGCTTCTGCCAACGGACGTCCGTTATCACGCAAATTGCGGATAAAGGATATCAAGACCAGCCCGTTGAGCACGGCAACGCCTGAAAGCGCGATGAACCCCACGGCCGCCGTGATCGATAACGGGATACCGCGCAGCCACAGCGCGACGAGTCCACCACACAGGGCGAACGGGATACCGGTGAAGACGATGAGACCGTCGCGCACATTGTTGAACATCACGAAGAGCAGGCCGAACACCATCAGCAACGCCACCGGCACAACGATCCTCAGACGATCCGACGCCGACTGAAGTTGCTCGAACTGACCGCCCCATGCGGTCCAGTAGCCCGGCGGCACGGCCACCGTCTCGATCTGCCTGCGAGCGTCTTCGACGAACGAGCCCAGATCGCGTCCGCGCACGTTGGCGCTCACCACGACGCGCCGCTTGCCGTTTTCGCGGCTGATCTGGTTGGGACCGGGCGAGAGATCGAGCGTCGCCACTTCGGACAGCGGGATGAACGCGACACGCGGGGCGGCGCCTGCGATGGTCGACGCGCCACCGCCCGCCCCTTCCGTCCGGGGCAGTGCGATGGGCAGACGACGGATGGCGTCCAGATCGCTGCGCAACGCGTCGGGCATGCGCACGACGATGCTGAACCGGCGGTCGCCCTGAAACAGCGTGCCTGCGGTCTGGCCGCCGAGCGCCGCCGCGACCGTGTCCTGCACGTCGGCCACGTTCACGCCATAGCGCGCGATCTTCTCGCGGTCGACGTTGATCGTGAGCATCGGCAGGCCCGACGTCTGCTCGACCTTGACTTCGGTCGCGCCTTCAATCGCTCGCAGACGTGCGCTGATGCGTCCCGCCACATCGTCGAGCACGGCCGTGTCGTCGCCGAACACCTTCACCGCCACATCGCTGCGAACGCCCGAGATCAGTTCGTTGAAACGCAACTGGATCGGCTGCGAGAACTCGTAGTTGCTGCCCGGGATCGATTGGGCGATACGCGTGACCTCGTCGATCAACTGCTCGCGCGACTTGCCCGGATCGGGCCATTCGGACTTCGGCTTGAGCATGATGTAGCCGTCCGAGATGTTCGGCGGCATCGGGTCGGACGCCACCTCGGCCGTCCCCGTGCGCGCAAACACACGCTCGATCTCCGGCAGCTTCGCCACGAGCGCCTTTTCCAGTTGCTGCTGCATCGCCACCGACTGCGTGAGGCTCGTGCCGGGAATGCGCAGTGCCTGAATCGACAGATCGCCCTCGTTGAGGCTCGGCATGAACTCGCTGCCCAGTCGCGTGGCGAGCGCGAACGTCAGCAGCACGGTGACGCAGGCACCGGCCACCACCGCACGGCTGTGCGCCAGCGCCCAATCCAGCGCGGGCTCGTACGCACGACGCGCCAGCGTCATCAACCGATTCTCTTTCTCGGACACCCGATGGCCGATGAACGCGGCAATCGCCGCAGGAATGAACGTGACCGACAGCACCATGGCAGCCGCCAGCGCCATGACGACGGTGATCGCCATCGGATGAAACATCTTGCCTTCCACACCGGTGAGCGCAAAGATCGGCACATACACCACCATGATGATGGCCTGACCGAACAGCAACGGTCGACGGGCCTCGCGCGCCGCCGCAAACACTTCTTTCAGGCGCTCGCGCAGCAACAGCGGGCGTCCCAATGCCTGCTGCGCATGCGCCAGACGGCGCACACAGTTCTCGACGATCACGACGGCCCCGTCGACGATGATGCCGAAGTCGAGCGCGCCCAGACTCATCAGATTCGCGCTGACGCGACCGGCCGCCATGCCGGTGAAGGTCATGAGCATCGCCAGCGGAATCACCATGGCGGTGATGAGCGCGGCGCGCAGATTCCCCAGGAACAGGAAGAGCACGGCGATGACGAGTGCCGCGCCTTCGAGCAGGTTCTTCTTCACCGTCGCGATGGCCTTGTCCACCAGCACCGTGCGGTCGTACACGGGAATCGCGGAGACCCCCTCCGGCAGACGCTTGTTGATCTCGACCATCTTCTCTGAGACGGCACGCGAGACGGTTCGGCTGTTTTCACCGATCAACATGAACACGGTGCCGAGCACGACCTCACGGCCGTTCTCCGTCGCCGCGCCCGTGCGCAGTTCCTGTCCGATCGACACTTGCGCGACATCGCGCACACGCACCGGCACGCCGCCCACGTTGTTGAGCACGACGTTGCCGATGTCGTCGGTGTTGCGCACCTGTGCCGGCACGCGAATGAGGTATTGCTCACCGCGTCGCTCGATGTAGCCCGCACCGGCGTTGGCGTTGTTGCGCTCCAGCGCACGCACGACATCGGCAAACGTGAGGCCGTAGGAGATGAGACGCGCGGGGTCCGGCGCCACCTGATACGCCTTGGCCAGCCCACCGATGGTGTTGATCTCCGTCACGCCCGGCACGTTGCGCAATTGCGGCTTGACGATCCAGTCCTGAATTTCGCGCAGATCCGTCGACGTGTAAGGCGTGTTGTCCGGCTTGCGGGCCTGCGGCGTCGCCTCGACCGTCCACAGGAAAATCTCCCCGAGCCCGGTCGAGATCGGCCCCATCTCGGGATTGATGCCGTCGGGCAGCTTCTCCTTCGCCTGCGCGATGCGCTCGTTCACGAGTTGCCGGGCGAAATAGATGTCCGTGCCGTCCTTGAAGATGACGGTGACCTGCGAGAGACCGTATCGCGAGATCGAACGGGTCTGCTCCAGCCCCGGCAATCCCGACATGGCGGTCTCGATGGGATACGTGACACGCTGCTCGGCTTCGAGCGGCGAGTACCCCGGCACGTTGGTGTTGATCTGCACCTGAACGTTAGTGATGTCGGGCACGGCGTCGATGGGCAGACGCTGATAGGCGAAGACACCGGCGACAGCGACCGCCAGCGTCATGACCAGCATCAGCCAGCGATGCCGGATGGAAAATTGAATGATGCGTTCGAACATGCTTGGCGTCCCCGTCTGTCAATGACCGTGCTCTGCGGTGCTCTTACCGAGTTCCGCCTTGAGCAGGAAGCTGTTCGATGCGACGTACTCGGTGCCGGCGGACAGTCCCTTGACGATCTCGACCGAGGCACCATCGCGGCGACCGGTTTGCACCGGCGTTGCCACGAAGCCCTTGGGCGACTTCACGAACACCATCGTGTCGTTGCCGATCGTCTGTACCGCATCGAGCGACACGGCGACGGGCACCGCGACCTCGCTGGTCGTGAGTGCGACGTTGACGAACACGCCAGGACGCCACACGCCCTGCGGGTTGTCCAGCGTGACGCGGGCGACCGCCGTACGTGTCTGCTCACCGAGCAGTGCGCCGACATAGGACACACGCCCCGTCGCCTTCGAGTCGAACGCCGTGGCGCGCACCTCGACCGGCGTGCCGACGCGCACCGCGCCAAGCCACTGCGGTGGCACTGCGATTTCGGCCCAGACGGCATTCAGATCGGAGATCGTGAACAGATCGCCCGCTTCGGTCACGGCTTCGCCCATGGCGGCATGCTTCGCCACGACCGTGCCGTCGAACGGCGCTCTGAGCGTGAATCGGTTCAGGCCGCCGCCATCCGTGCTGCCCTTGCCGACGTCCGCGCCTAACGCATCGAGTTTCTGACGCGCGTTGCGCAACGCAATGTCCGCCTCGCGCAGCGCCTGCTGTGCCTGAAGGAAATCCTGCTCGGCCGAAATCTTGTCTTCCCACAGCGACTTCTCGCGCTCGAACGTCTTGAGCGCCATCGCGCGACGCTCCTGTGCCGTGAGCCATTCGGCCCGCTGCTCCGAGACCTGTGTGCTGGAGATGACGGCCAGCACGTCGCCGCGCCTGACCTGCTGACCGAGATTGACGTTCACACGCTCGACCACGCCTGCCACGCGCGCCACGACGTGCGCCGTCCTGTCCTCGTTGAAGCGCACTTCACCGGGCAACTGCGTCGACTCGACAATCTGTGCCGCACCTGCCGCCCTGATCTCGATCCCAGCGGCGGACTGCTGGTCCGCGCTGAGACTGACCCGCCCCTCGTCGTCGTGATCCTTCGCTTCGCCCGACGCGCGTGCGCCTTTTTCGTCGCTCGCATGGTCGTCGTCTGCGCCGTCATGCGCGTGTGATGCCCCCGACGATGCCGACTGGCTGCCCGCAGGCGCCGAGACAGACGCCGAAACGGCCCTGGCAGACCGATCGAAGGCGAACAGGCCGATGGCCGCGCCGGCGATCAGCACGACGACCGCACCGGCGATTTGCAGTTTTCTGATTCGTTGCACAGCAGATCCTTACTTGGCAGACGTTGGCGGATTGGGGGACGTGGATAAGGCGGATGAGAGGTATTCGGGGGATAGCAGCGCGACGCCGTCGACCATGCCGCCCACGGCCAGACTGGCAGTGGCATACGCGGCATAGGTGTTGGCGATGGACGTCATGTACTGCGAGCGCGCCTGCGATAACGTGCGCTGCGCATCCAGCACATCGAGGAAGCCGAATTTGCCCAGCAGGAATCCCCGCCGGGTGGCGTCATACGCGCGCTCGGCCTGCGGCAGGATGTTGTCCCGCAGGCTCAGCGTGGCCTCGCGCACGGCCGAGAACTCCGCATAAGACGCCTGTAGCAGCGCCTGCTGTTGCTGACGCACGCCGTCATAGGCATCGCGTGCCATGTCGGCACGTTGCGCCGCTTCCATCGCAGCCCCCCGACGGGTGTCGAAGATCGGCAGCGGAATCGACAGCCCCACGACCGCCTGATTGTCGGTACGGCCACTGTCCGTCACGCGCTTCAACCCGAGGCTCACGCTCACGTCGGGCACGCGCTGCGCGCGTTCGAGCCGGGCCATGGCGTCGCGCCGGTTGATCTCCTCGCTGGCCGAGCGCATCGCGGGTGTGGACGGCAAGGCCGCCACCAGCGACGACCAGACCGGCAGTTGCGGCAAAGCATCGAGATCGCCCGCGAGTTGCTGGGGCAGCGTCATGTCGGACACGCCGAGCGCCTGCGAGAGACGGCCGCGTGCGCGGCTGAGCGACGCGCGCGCGGACGCGACTTCGATCTGCGCGTTGTTCAGCGCGATCTGCGCGCGGCCTTCGTCGACCGGTGAAATCTTTCCGGCCTGCACGCGTCGCCGGGTGGCGGCGTAGGTGTCCTGAGCGATGTCCTGCGTCTCGGTCGTCAGCGCCACGAGCGCCGTCGCCGATAGCGTCTCAAAATAGCGCGCGACGACTTCGCTGCGCACGGTCGTCTCGGCGGTCTGCGCATCGAGCGAGGCAACGCGTTGCGCCGCCTCTCCCGCCTCGACCCGGTAGTGACGCTTGCCCGCAAGCTCGATGGGCTGCGTCAGTTGGAAGGTCGTCGTACGCGACGCATTGCGGAAGTCCTCCTGCAACACGGACAACTCGGGGTTCGGACGCGCCCCGGCCTGCATGAGCGCCCCGGTTTGCGCGTCGATCTCGCGTCGCGCGATTCGCAACGTGGGGTGGTTGTCCAACGCCAGTTGCATGGCCTGCGCGAGCGTGAGGCCTGTCGTCTGGCCGGATGCCGTGGCGGTAGCGGGTTGCGATTGGGCATAGCTGTTGCCCATCACGGCTGCGCTCATCGCGAGGCAGGTCGTGACGATCAGGTTCTTCATGGAAGCGACACCAGGAATCCCCCTGAGCGTGCGCTGCTTCCGGCAACGTGCCCAACGAGGAGAGAATGCGAAAATGCGAAAGGCGGCTCGGGCCAACGCGGGAGCCGCGTGGATCAGGTCAGTTGGCGGCCTGTCGCGACGTGAACGGCGAGGCAGCGGGCGATGTACGGGGATAGACCGAATCGGGTTGATTCATCAACCCCAGACGCTGGGCCTCGACCAGTTCGCGATACACCTCGTCGCGGGTCTTGCCTGAGGCGCCCTGCGTCGACTGAATGGCCTTGAGATTCGACGGCACCGGCACGCCTTGCGCGTGCGCCTGGTTGAGGTCCGACTGAATCGTTTGCGGCGTGGCGCGATTGGCGTCACCGGCGGGGGCGAAGAAAGGTTTGGCGTCGTCGTAGACGTGATCGGCGCGGGCCGCGGTGGACATGAGGGCCATCAGGCCGACGGCGGCGTAGAGCGCTAGGCGCTTTTGCATGGTAGTACCCCTTTTGCTTGGCTAAGGAAGGCTGGACATCGAAGCCTGTTGGGTACCCATCGTATGAAGCGCGCGCCCACACCAACATGAAACGCAGATTACATTTTTGTCATGTAGAAAAGGCCCGCACTCATGACGAATGCGGGCCTTCGGTGGTCCTGCCGACGGTGGCGGCGAGGGGCGTCCCCCTCGGGTATGCGCCCCGGTGTCACTCTCCCTTCGGCGCTTCCTTCACACGGCTAACAAGCTGCGTCGGGCTCACGAATTGCAGCGCGATGAGCACCCACAGCAGCGTGATCGCCATGTAGATCATCGCCATCGCATCGATGGACTGCGGCGCACGCACGCCGGTGGAGAACACCGCGTAATACAGCGCCACGACCAGCGTCTGCGTGTCAGGCCCTGCGGTGAAGAACGTCAACTCGAACATGCCGATGGTGCGCACCAGCACGAGCAACCCCGCCGCGAGAATGCCGGGTACCAGCAGCGGCAGCAACACGTAACGGAAGTACTTCAGCGTGTTCGCCCCGAAGATGCGCGCGGCCGATTCCAGATTCGGATCGATCTGTTCGATGAACGGCGTCATGACCAGAATCACGAACGGCAACGACGGCACGAGGTTCGCGAGAATCACCCCCGTGAGCGTGCCACCCAGGCCGACCTTGTAGAGCACGGTCGCCATCGGAATGCCGTACGTGACCGGCGGCACCATCAACGGCAACAGAAACACCAGCATCGCGAGCTTCTTGCCGGGAAACTGCGCGCGCGCCAGCGCATACGCCGCCGGCACCCCCAGCGCGATCGACAACAGCACGACCGCGCCGACCACCTCGACAGTCACCCACAGTACGTCGGCCAGTTGGAAATCGCGCCACGCCTGCGCATACCAGTGCAGCGTGAAGCTCTCGGGCAGCGGCGTGCCGAACCAGCGTGTGGCGAACGAGTTCATCGTGACGGTGGCGATCATCAACGCCACGTTCACGAGGAAGAAAATCATCGCGCCCCACACCAGCACGCGCCACAAGCGCGAACCGGGCCCCTCGCGGCGCAGCTTGCGCCGCGCTTCGGGCGCGACCGCCGTCTGGCTTGCGGAACCCTGCGTTGCCATGAACTCTCCGTTTTGCGCGGCCAGCGTGCCGGCCGGATGCTTGTCTGCGACGCTCATCCCTTGCCTCCCGTGGTCGGACCGCTATAGAACGCCCGGCGTGCGCCGAGCATGCCCGCCACGATCAGCAACTGAACGAAACCCATCACGATCGCCACGCACGAGGCGAGCGAATAGTCGTAACTCTCGAATGCCGCCTCGTACGCCGCGATCGACACGACACGTGTCGCCCCGGCGGGTACACCGAGCAGCACCGCCGACGGAAACACCGAGAACGCCTGCACGAACGACAGACACGCCGCCATCGTCAGCCCCGGCACCAGCAGCGGCAGATAGATCAGACGGAACTGCTGCCACGGCCCGGCGCCCAGCGTGCCGGCAGCGCGTGCGAGCGTCGGGTCGATGCCCGTCACGTACGACAGGATCAGCAGGAACGCGAACGGAAAACCCGATATCACCAGCGAGATCAGCACGCCCCAGTAGTTATGCGTCAGACGGACTTCGTCGTGATACAGCCCGAGCGCATGCAACGCCTGCGGGAACCAACCGTTCGGGCCGTAGTACGTCAGCATGCCGTCGGCGATCAGCACCGTGCCGAGCGTGACCGGCACGACAAGCAGCATCGTCACGAATTTCGAGGCGCGCGTGCTTTTGCGCAGCGCGAACGCTGCCGGGATCGACGCACCTACGTTGATGAGCGTCGCAGGCACGGCAAGCTTGAGCGTGATAAGCACCGTCGGCCACAACGTCGGCTCGGTGAAGAACTTCAGGTAGTTCGCAAAGACACCGCCCCCCTCCATCGGCTGGAACGACAGGAACAGGCCGTAGGCGAACGGATATACGAACATCGCGACCAGACACACGAGCGCCGGCGCGACGAGCCACCCGCGCCCGTCGAAACGTGCGGCCGGCGTCGTGTTGATCGAGGCGGAAGCTGCGGCACTCATGTGCGCTCCCCGGCGTAGACGAGCGTGCGCTCGGCGGGCACGCGCAGCGGCACGCGCTCACCGACGGCGTAATCGCCCGGCAGACGCGCGTACAGCGGCCCGAACGGCGACGCCATGCGCAACAACGAATCGCGACCGCCATACTCGACCGTCTCCACGACCGCCTCGAAGGCATTGTCGTTGGCAGCGGGCGCGCGCTCGAAATCGTCGGGACGAATTGCCACACTCACCTTGCCCTCGACTTTTCCGCCGGCGGCGGGCGGCTCCATCAGCACGCCGTCGAACGACGCCCCACCGCAAGACACGCGCGCACGCTCGCCCTGTGCCGAGGTGATCGAGACATCGAGCACGTTGCGATAACCCATGAAGCGCGCCACGTGCAAATTGCGCGGACGCCCGTACACATCGCGCGGCGCACCGATCTGCTGCACAACGCCCTCTTTCATCACGACGATACGGTCGGCCATCGACAACGCTTCGTCCTGATCGTGCGTGACGTAGATGGTCGCGCGATCGAGCTTGCCGTGGATGCGACGGATTTCCGCACGCATTTCGATGCGCAGCTTCGCGTCGAGGTTCGACAGCGGTTCGTCCATGAGCACAACCGGCGGTTCGATCACGATGGCGCGGGCAATCGCCACGCGCTGTTGCTGACCGCCCGACAACTGTCCCGGCAACTTGCGCTCGTGGCCCACGAGCTGCACGAGTTGCAACGCTTCGCGCGAGCGCTTCTCGATCTCGGCACGCGACACGCCACGCATGCGCAGCCCGAATCCCACGTTGTCCAGCACGCTCATGTGCGGGAACAGCGCGTAGTTCTGGAACACCATGCCGAAGCCGCGTTTCTCGCTCGGCAGCACGTCGATGCGTTCGTCGTCGAGCCAGATCGCGCCACCCGTGAGCGGCGTGAGTCCGGCAATGCAGTTGAGCGCCGTCGACTTGCCGCAGCCCGAGGGGCCGAGCAGCGCGATGAACTCCCCACGCTCGATGGTCAGATCGAGGCCGTTGAGCGCGGCCACCGACTGTCCCTCGGCGTTGGTAAAGCTGCGCGCCACGTGATCGAGCCGCAGTTGCTGGAAGTTGTGCTTCATGACGAAACCCTTATTTCGACTTCTGCGAACCGATCTCCGCATCCCACTTCTGGAACGCGGCCACCATCGCCGTCGCATCGAGCGGCACGGCGTGCGGGAAGTCGGCGATGAGCTTCGCGTATTCCGGACGGCCATACTTCGCGATCGTTTCCTGACTCTTCGCCGGGGCGGCGGACAGCGGCACGTCCTTCACCGCAGGGCCCGGATAGAAGTAGCCGTCGTCGTACGTGAGCGCCTGCTGCGCCGGTTCGAGCATGAAGTTGATCAGCTTGACGATCACGTCCATCTTCTCTTTCGGCACGCCCTTCGGCACGACCATGTAATGCGCGTCGTTCACCCACGTGAACTTGTCGAACGACTGCACCTTGAACGTTGCCGGCACGATACCGAGCGCACGCGGATTGATGTCCCAGCCCGTAACGGTGACGGTCATGTCGCGGCTGCCTTCGCCCAACTCCTTCATCACCGCCGACGTGCCGCCCGGGTAGTACGGAATGCACGTGTCGAGTTCTTTCAGGAACGCCCACGTCTTGTCCCAGCCCTTGATCGGATCGTGCGGATCCTTGTCGCCGAGCAGGTACGGCAGCCCCATCAGGAACGTGCGCCCCGGGCCCGAGTTGGCAGGACGCGCGTAAATCAGCTTGCCCGGATTCGCCTTGCACCAGGCGAGCAGTTCGGCCGGCGTCTTCGGCGGGTTCGTCACCTTCGCCGGGTTGTATTCGACGAGCGGACCGGCAGGCATGAACGTCACGGCCAGCCCGTATCCCTTCGAGAGTTCCTGCATCGCACGCACGTTCGGCGCGTACTTGTCGAGCACGCCGGGCAGCTTCGCGCTGTAGTCGGGCAGCAGGCGTTGCCAGAGGTTTTGCTGGATGCCTGCGGCCAGCGCATCGGTCCCCGTCAGCACGATGTCGATGTCGGAGCGGCCGGCCGCCTGCATGGCCTTGATCTTGCCCGGCAACTGCGGCGCGGGGGCGTTCGTGAACGTGATCTTGGAGACGAGATCCGGGTACTTGTCGCGGAAGGCTTCAAAGCCCTTTTGCGTGAGCGCGAGATTGCCCGCCACGTCCACGACGTTCAGCGCGACAGGCGCTGCGCTTGCGGCACTTGCCATGCTCGCGAGTCCTGCGGCACATGCCACTGCGCCAAAAGTGCGTTGCCAGAATCCCCTGCGACTGAAGGCCATGCTGTCTCCTTTTGGTTAAATTTCTCGTAAGTCATCATATGACTGAGATATGGGATTTGCAATTGGGAGACATGCCAAATCACCCCAGAGGTTTCCCTAAGTGATCCTTACATCCTTGTTTAATCGGGCGTTAAAGCCATATTTCATCAGGATTCCGACCATTTCCCTAGGGATTTCACCGATAGAGAGGGGGCCGCGGCGTCACCTAAATTACGGCCAGTCATACGATGACGTAAAAGTGACATAAAGCACAACATGAGCCGCGATATGGGCGTCGCAGATGGCGTTGCCGCCGACGTCAGATCCCTGGTGGAGACCGAGGAAAAGTTGCCGTGAAAATCCAGCGCATCACGATCACCCCGATTGCTTTTCGCGATCCGCCGCTGCTCAACGCGGCGGGTATTCACGAGCCCTATGCCCTGCGCTCGATCATCGAAATCGAAACGGATAACGGGCATGTCGGACTCGGGGAAACATACGGTGACGCGCCGGTGCTCGCGCTGCTCGAAAACACCCGGCCGCATCTGATCGGCATGGACCCGTTCGACACCAACGGGCTGCGCGAGCGCGTGGCGGCGGTGGTGCGTCAGGGCGTGCGCGGCGAGCGCGTGGCGTACGAACTTGCCCCCGGCACCGACCCGCGCAAGGACGCCGAAAAAATCTACTCCGCGTTCGAAGTCCCGTTTCTCGATTTGCAGGCCAGGCATCTGGGCATCCCGCTCGTCGATCTGCTCGGCGGCGCAGTGCGTCAGGAAGTGCAGTACAGCGCGTACCTGTTCTTCAAGTACGGCCAGCACATCGATTCGCCCTATGCGCCGGACAGTTGGGGCGAAACACTGAATGCAGAGCAACTCGTGGCGCAGGCGCGCTTCATGATCGACACCTATGGCTTCGGCAGCATCAAGCTCAAGGCCGGGGTGCTCGAACCGACGGAAGAAGTGAAATGCCTCAAGGCGCTCAAGCGTGCGTTCCCCGACACGCCGCTGCGCATCGATCCGAACGGCAACTGGTCGCTCGCCACCGCCATTGCGATGGGACGCGAACTCGCGGGCGATCTCGAATACTACGAAGACCCCACGCCCACGCTCGAAGGCATGGCCGAGCTGCATCGTGCGACGGGCATGCCGCTCGCCACGAACATGGTCGTCACCGACCTGCGGCAGTTTCGCGAGAACGTGCGCCTGAACGGCGCGCAGATCATCCTCTCCGATCACCACTACTGGGGCGGATTGCGTGACACGCAGTTGCTCGCGCGCATGTGCGAGACGTTCGATCTCGGCCTGTCGATGCACTCCAACTCACACCTCGGCATCAGCCTGATGGCCATGACGCATCTGGCCGCGAGCGTGCCGCGTCTCTCGTACGCGTGCGACACGCACTACCCGTGGCAGGAGGCCGACGAAGAGGTCGTGCGCGGGGGCAAGATCGCGATTCGCACCGGCGCGGTTGCTGTGACGAAAGCGCCCGGCCTCGGGCTGGAAATCGACCCGGATCAGTTGGCGAAGCTGCACGAACAGTATCTGAGCTGCGGATTACGCACGCGCAACGACGCCGTGCAGATGCGCAAATACCGCCCCGACTGGAGCGGCAAGGCACCGCGTTATTGACGGCGATTGCGTAGCGCGCAATCGCATAAAAGCGATCACGTCATTGCCGCTCGCGCGCGGCGACAGAACACCACGGCAGCACCCTGAAGCAGAGGCAACACAAGAACGAAGCGAAGAGAAGGAAGCGAAGCAGCGCAAGCCTCAGACGCACACCCCGGTGTGCGATCCGCCCAATAAGCGAAGTCCAGGAAAATACATCACAAGAGGAGAAGTCGTGAGACATTCGAAACTGTTTGCCGGGCTGGTACTGGCCGGTCTCGCCGCCGGTGCCGTGCCGGCGTTTGCCCAGTCGAACGTGACGCTGTACGGGATCGTCGACGATGCACTGACATACAGCAGCAACCAGAACGGCAAATCGAACACTTACCTGCGCAACGGCAACCTCGCGGGCAGCCGCTGGGGCCTGCGCGGCACGGAAGATCTCGGTGGGGGCACCAAGGCACTCTTCCAGCTGGAGAACGGCTTCGACGTCAACAACGGCGCGTTGAGCTCGTCGGGGGTGATGTTCAACCGTCAGGCCTTCGTCGGCCTGAAGAACGACCAGGCTGGCACGGTCACCATCGGTCGTCAGTATTCGCCGTACTACCTGCTCGTGGGCACGATCGGCCCGGTCGCCTACGTGACGGGCGCGACCGGCGCTCACCCGGGCGATATCGACGGTCTCGACACGACCATCCGCATCAACAACTCCGTGACGTACACCTCGCCCGTTTTGTGGGGCGTGACGGCCAGCGTGCAATACGGCTTCGGCGGTCAGCCCGGCGCCATGGGCAAGGGCAACACGTTCTCCGGTGCGCTGCGTTACGACGGCGGTCCGCTGTCGCTGGCCGCCGGTTACCTTCGCATGAACAACGTGGGCGGCGGCACGACGTGGAATGGCGCGTCGACGGGCACACCGGGCACGTCCGCCGTCAATCAGGGCTATGTCACCGCAGACTCACTGCAACACATCGCCTTGGCCGGTATCTACACGATCGGCAGCGTGACGCTGGGCGTGAGCTACAGCAACGTGCAATACAAGCCGGGCGCCGCGTCGTTGTTCCACGACTCTGCGATCTTCAACACGGCCGGCGTGCATGCGTCGTGGATCGTGGCGCCGCAGTGGCGTCTGGCCGCGGCGTACAGCTACACCGCCGCCTCGAAGGCCAACGGCATCACCGACGCCGCCACGTACCATCAGGTGTCGCTCGCGCAGGTGTATTCGCTCTCGAAGCGCACGTCGCTCTATGCGCTCGAAGCGTGGCAGCACGCTAACGGCAAGTCGCTCTCGGCCAACGGCGTGAGCATCATCAACGCGGGTCCGGTGGTCGGCGATTCGCAGAACAGCACGCCGTCGGCGACGAGTTCGCAGTTCGTCGGCATGCTGGGGATTCGCGTCGATTTCTGACGTTCGTCCGTCTGAAGTCAGGCTGTCCGGAGCGGCGCTGTGCGCGTGCCGGTCCGGGGAGTTCCGAGTGGTCGCGAGAAGTCGCACAATGCAGTGCTCTCGGCCGCCAGTGCCCGATATCGTCTGGGTTGTGGCGCTGGCGGTCGATTCTTATCGGTTGTCGTATGTATGCGACGGTCGATAAGGTAAACTGGGGGTGCTTTTCGCCATTTATCGTCACCCACAATTCCAACCGACGCCATGTCCATGACCAGCCCGTTGCCCGCACGTCCTCGCCGCAAGTCTCGCAGCCTCACGGAGGAGGTGGTGAGCGCCTTGTCCGAGCAGATTCGCGCCGGCACGTTCCGCCCGGGCGACAAGCTGCCGACCGAGTCGGCCATCATGGAAAGCCTCGGCGTGAGCCGCACGGTGGTTCGCGAGGCGATCTCGCGGTTGCAGGCGGCGCAACTGGTGGAGACGCGTCACGGCATCGGCACCTTCGTGCTCGAAGCGCCGCGCGAGAATGCGCTGCAAGTCGACACCAACAGCATTCTCACGATGCTCGACGTGATGGCGATTCTGGAGCTGCGTATCTCGCTGGAAACGGAAGCCGCCGGTCTTGCCGCGAACCGTCGCACCGACACGCAGCTCAAGGCGATGCGTCAGGCGCTCGACGACTTCGAAATGCACGTGCGTCAGCGCACCGGCAATGCCGTGACCGCCGACGTCGCCTTTCACCTGCAAGTGGCGAGCGCGACCGGTAACCGCTACTTCCACGACATCCTCGAACAACTCGGCAACACGATCATCCCGCGCACGCGCGTGAACTCGGCTGCATTGGCCGACGACGATCAGGTGTCGTATCTGAACCGCGTGAATCGCGAACACGAAGACATCTACAACGCGATCGCCCGACGCGATCCGGAAGCCGCACGCGCCGCCATGCGCACACACCTGACGAACAGTCGCGAACGTCTGCGCCGTGCGCAGGAATCGGCTGGCACGCAAAGCTGACAACATGAGTGAGGGCTGACCTCGCGCTCGGGCGACGCTTCATTTGCGTAGCGTCGCCTTGTTCGTCTGTGCCGCTTCGACGCCTGCCCCTTCGTCCGTCCGCGCTCTCGCCTCCCTTCCCCTTCCTCACTCAATAAAGATCGCCGCGCACCGCACGGTAGTAGCCGGCATCGATCTCGCTTGCGCGTGCCTTGTCCATGCCGGTGAGCGCGGTCTTCATGTCCCCCATCGACGGCACCGCCTTGCGGTCGACGTGCGATTCGGCGCGCCAGAGCTTCGCGCGATTGATCGCCTTACCGCAGTGAAACAACACTTCGTCGATGTGCACGACGATGGCCGTCTTCGGTGTGCGCTCGCCCTCCTTGAGCGTCGCCAGCAACGCCGGATCGGTGGCAATCCGTGCATGACCGTTGATCCGCATGAAGACCTCCAGCCCCGGGAACAGAAACAGCATGCCGATGCGATCGTCTTCGCACAGGTTGCGCAGCGAGGCGATACGGTTGTTGCCCGGCCAGTCCGCGAACATCACGGTCTTCTCGTCGAGCACCTTGACGAAGCCCGGCTCACCGCCACGCGGCGAGGCATCGAGCCCTTGGGCGCTGCCCGTTGCCACGCAGAAAAACGTGGCGACGTTGAGGTACGCCACGTGAAACGAGAGCAGGTGCGGTAACACGCCCTTCGTGATCATCTCCGACGGCGGGTCGTAGAGTTGGTCGAGATCGACCTGAGGTGAGACGGTCGGCGTCGGCGGCTCGGAAGCGCGGTCATCGGCGGCGAGGCTGCCGTTGGCATCAAAGGTATCGGCGGTATCGGGGAGATCGCCGGACCCGGCGGGAGGGATGGGCTGCGACATGGCACGCTCCTTCAAGAACACGCGCCGAGCATATCCCGGCATTAGGTGGCGCTGATAGACTATCTACGCCATTCAATAGCGAAATGACGCCATGAATTTACCGGAACACCTCAAAGCCAAGATGGCGCGCGTTCAGCACATGGACGCGAGCGATCCGCCGCTGATCGCGCTCGTCGGTCGCGAAAGCACGCCGCGCGTGTCGCAGACGCATCATCACGCGTCCGGTCAGTTGCTTGGGTTGTTCAACGGTCTGATCTCCGTGCGCACGAGTCTCGGCGCGTGGGTCGTGCCGACGACGCGCGCCGTGTGGGTGCCGCCGCATTGTCCTCACGCCGCGTTCTCTCACGGGCCGTTCAACGGCTGGGCGGTGTACGTTCGCCCGGACCGATGCGCGGGACTGCCGGAGCAGCCGCGTGCGATCGAGGTCTCGGGGCTGCTGCGCGAAGCGGTGGTCAGGGCCGCGCAATGGGACATGGGTCCCCCGGACCGGGCGCAAACGCACGTGATGCAAGTGATTCTGGACGAGATCGCGCTGAGCCCCGCCGACGCCTTCCGTCTGCCGATGCCCGGCGACGCCCGCCTGAAACGCATCGCCACCGCGCTCGTCGACAACCCCGCCGATGCCCGCACCCTCGACGCATGGGCCGCCTGGGCGAACACCGCGCCCCGCACCGTGAGCCGTCGTTTCGTCGAAGAGACCGGGCTGACGTTTACGGCGTGGCGTCAGCGAGCGCGTCTGTTGCGCGGACTGGAACTGCTCGCCGCCGGACAACCGGTGGGCACCGTCGCGCTCGATCTCGGCTATGACAACGCCAGTGCATTCATCGCGGTATTCAAGCGGACGTTCCACACCACGCCCGGCCGTTACTTCGCCATGGCATCGCCCGACATCGCGGACGTGCGCGCCACCGAAACCCTGGCGACGGATGACGACACGGCAGGCTGATGTCGTTTGCGCAGGACCCTCATGGCCATGGGTTCACAACGTCATCGTGACTTCATGATCCCGCAGCATCCATGATTCGGACGATTGCTCAAACGTCCTGACGCGAAGTAGCATGAGCGTCGATTTGTGAGTGAGACCCCGAACCTCGGATTGCCACCGGAACGCCATCCATCCCATGAAACCCTTCGTCGCACGTTCTGCTTTGCACGCCCGATGCCTCTGCGTCGCCGCGCTCATTGCCACGGTCTTCGCCTCGGTCTTCGCCATGCCTGCGGCATATGCGGCGACCGACGACGACGCGTCGCCCGCGAGCGCCGCCCATGCGCCGGTCAAGCCCGAGATCGTCTCCATCAAGCTGCCCGGCGCGGGCACGTTTGGCGGCGATGTCGACATGCACACCGAGGTCTACAAACCTGCTGGCGACGGCCCCTTCCCCGTGCTGATCTTCGAGCACGGGCGAGCCGGTGATCCGCAGACACGCGCGAAGCTCACCGCGCCGATTTTGCCGGGCCACGTGCGCTTCTGGCTCGCGAAGGGATTCGCGATCGTCGCGCCGATTCGCGTCGGGTACGGTCTGACGGGCGGACCGGATCGGGAGAACTCGGGGGCGTCGTTCAATCAGTCGGGGCAATGTACGCGTCGCCCTGACTTCGAGACGTTGGCCAAGGTGACGGCGGAGGCGAACCTCGCTGTGCTGAAGTGGGCGCAGGCACAGCCGTGGGCGGACAAGAACCGCGTGGTGCTGGAGGGACGCTCGGTCGGCGGCTTCACCACGGTCTCCACCGCGGCGACCAACCCGCCGGGCGTCGTCGGTTACATCAACTTTTCGGGCGGCGCAGGCGGCTCGCCCGAGCGCGCGCCGCAGCACAGTTGCGACCCCGAACAGATGAAAGCGGTGTACGGCGAATTCGGCAAGCGCACCAAGATTCCAGGCTTGTGGCTGTACGCGCACAACGACCAGTACTGGGGCCCAGACGCGCCCAAACAATGGTTCGACGCGTTCGCTGCGTCAGGCAGCCCGGCGCAGTTCGTCCACACGGAAGACATCCCGGGCCACGACGGTCACATGCTGCTCACCTACGGCGGCAAGATGTGGTCGGCGCCGGTGAACGCGTTCCTCAAACAGATCGGCTTCTGAGGTGTCGTCTGCCGACGTCCCGCATCATTTCACGATGTGCGGGACGAGCACATGAGGCAACTTGCCGTCGCCGTAGCTGCGCAGCACTTGCGAGATGACGACCTGATAGCCATCGAGCCATTTTGACTGCGCGGCCTTCGCTTCGATATGCGTCGGATGCCGAATCAATTGCTCGAGAGATTCGAGCGACGCCCAGTAATACACATTCGAGACCTGCCCCGTTGCAGCGTTCTCCCACGCCTCTTCGCCGAGGTACCCGGGAATGCTGCGCGCCGCCTGCGCGATCGCCTGATCGAGCCGATGGAACTCGTCGTCGAACGGCTTTGCCGCGAAGATGAACGTGGAGGAATACGTCATGGAGGGAAGGCTGTGAGCAGAGAAAGGCCCGGCGGACGGGGTGAGGTTTGCGCCGCGATTCTCGGGCATTTCCTTCGTGATGTCCATGGTGGGACGGGGGCGTTGCACGTATCGCACGTATCGCCCGCGTGATACGTGCAGCGCGCACAGACGGCAGGTTGCTGAGACGCTGAATCTGCGAGCCGCGTCAGACGTCTGCGTTCAATCCTTGCGGAGTTCCTTCACCGTGCGTCCGAGTTTTCGGCGCAGCAGACTTCGCAACGTTGACGCATCGGCATACCCGACTTGCGCAGCGACGGTCTCGAGATCGCAACCGTTCGACACGAGTTGTCGCGCACGCTGAATGCGCAGGTCCTGGAAAAACGCAAGTGGCGATTTGCCGAGCACTTGCTCTGTGCGACGTTGCAACGTGCGCACGTGAACATGCAGCGCGCTCGCCGCGCTCTCCAACGAAAACCCTTGTGACATGTGCTCACGCGACCATCGCTCGAAACGCTCGACGAGCGGATCGGCATGCGCCAGATAGTCGGGAATCACGTACTGCGCTTGCGACGCGCGATTATCGATCAGCAGAAACCGGGCGACGTTCGATGCCAGCTCCGGACTGACCTGTCGCACGAACCACAAGGCAAGATCGAGATGCCCCATCGCGGCGCCTGCCGTCACGAGGCCGTTGGACGTCACGATCATGCGCGAGTCGTCCAGCCGCACCGTGGGGTAGCGCTCGCGAAACAACGGTGAGAGCGACCACGTGGTGGTGGCCTCCTCGCCGTCGAGCAGGCCGCTGTCGGCCAGCACGAACGTGCCGATACACGCCGCCGCAATCCCGATGCCCTGCGCACGCCACTCGCGCAGATGAGACTTGGCGGCCTCGACGTCGCGTCGCGCCAGCGCGGGCACGAGGACATCCGCCATCTTGGCGTTCAACGCGGGCACGACGACCCAGTCGGGACGGTCGACTTCGCGCGCCGGCTCAACCGCCATCGTCAGGCCGAGCGCAGTTTTCACTCTCGGCTTCACGCCGATGACCGTGACCTGAAACGGTCCGGTTTCGGCGCCGCCTAACTTCGCAATCTCGTTGGCCGTGCACAGGGTATCGAGGATCGCCGTGATGCCCGTGTCGAACATGCCGTCGAGTGCAAAGACGCAAACCTTCATGTCGTAAATCACCTGAAAATTGTCATTTACGACTATATCTCCGTCGCCTGCGCCTGTCTAGAATCGCTGCATATTCAACGACTTCCCGAGGCCGGACACGATGAAGCTCACGCCCGAACTGTATTACCTGACCTGCGTGACGGCGATGACTGCCGCGATGTGGATCCCTTACATCGTGGGCGGCATCGTGCTGCGCGGACCGATGCGCGCGATGGCGAATCCGGCACTGGAGGGGGCAGCGCCCGCGGCGGGAGCGGCCGTACCTGCATGGATGCAACGAGCGAAGCGCGCCCACGCGAATGCCGTGGAGAACCTCGCAGTATTTGCGCCGCTGGTGCTGATCGCCGCGTTGTCGGGCATCTCGACGCCGTCGACGGTCTTTGCGGCGAAGTTGTACCTGACTGCGCGCGTCGTCCATTACGTCGTCTATGTCGCGGGCATTCCCGTCGTCAGAACGCTCGCGTTTCTGGTCGGCTTCGGGGCAACGGTGTCGTTTGCGACGGCGATACTCGCCCACGCAGTTTGAGCCGGGATCTCGACGGAACATCTTTCAGGAAACCGATCATGGAAAAACAGAATCCCGGTCATCTCGACAGCCCCGTGTGGCATGCGCTTTCGACAACGCAATCGGCGCTCGGCGAGGGGACACCTCTGGCGCGTCGGTATCACCCGGATGTCGCGCCGTTCGCTGGCATCGCCAACACGACATTGGAAGCGTTTCAGGCACTCATGACCCTGATCCCGCAAGGCGGCTTCGCATTCGTGCCCACATTGACGGCGTTGCCGCCGATGGAGGGCATCCACCACGAGCACGTGTTTTCGGTGATTCAAATGGTGGATTGCGCAGACGCCGGCGGCACTGACGAGGACGACGCAACCATCGTGCAACTCAGCACGGCGGACGTGCCCGACATGATGGCGTTAGCCGGACGCACGCGCCCCGGCCCCTTCGGCAAACGGACGATCGAGATGGGGGATTACGTCGGCATTCGCGTCGATGGTGAACTGATCGCCATGGCCGGAGAGCGCATGCGTTTCGACGGTTACGTGGAAATCAGCGCGGTGTGCGTCGACGAACACCATCGTGGCAAGTCGATCGCCAAACGGCTGATGAACCGGCTCCGCAGAGAGATTCGCGCACGAGGCGGCATCCCGTTTCTTCACGTGAAGGATGACAACGACACCGCCATCGCGCTCTACGAACGGATGGGGTTCGTGCGCAGGCAAACGCTTGTTATGCATCGCATTGCGCACTAGGTGTGATTGGTGATGTGGCATACGCCGGGCGCAGTCTGACGCGCGGCGTGAGGTGCACGCTCACGCGACCGCTCGCATGGTCGTGTCGGCGTGTGGCGTGTGGCGTGTGGCTGTGCGGGCGAGCGTATCGTTATGACGTCTTTCGCAGCAGGCGATCTTGCGTCGCATCATCGATCCGCTGGCGAACGTCGCGAAGCGACGGCACCGCATCGGTGGCCTTTCGTCCGTACTCGAGATTAAAGGCGTAATCGAAGTCAGGCGGGTTATCGCCCTGCGTGTGTTGCAGCATCGTCTCGAGTTTATCCAGCGCCTTGACCGCGCGTGCTTCGGGCGTTGCCGCTTGCGAGTATTCGTCCCAGAGCGCGACCATCTGGTCACGCAGCGGCGCGTCGAGCGATGCGCAGATTGTCAGGAGATCGCGGCGCTCGGCGGCATCCTTATCGACATCGCCGCGTTGCGCCGGTGCGGGTACGTCACCGTGAAGCGCTTCGCCCAGGTCGTGCACCAGACATAGCGCCATGACCCGCAACGGGTCGACGTCACCGAGCCGATCCATGAAGACCATCGCCATGAGGCCGAGCCGCCAACTGTGTTCGGCGGTGCTTTCGCGACGTCCGGTCGAGGTGTGCGCGCTTCGCAGCACGTCTTTCAGACGTTCGCAGGCGCGCAGGAAATTCAGTCGCCCGTCGATTGTCGGCGTGCCCATCGTTCCATCCGTCGTCGCTTTCATCGCCCCTCCCGCCTCGCGCTCATCCTGTGTCGATGGATCAGTCTATGCGTCAGCGAGACGGCCATCTACGCATAAATTATGCGTGGCCGATTCGAACGCGTTGGCGCGAGGGCATGGGTGCAATGCGGGTTCGAGGTCGACTCAAAGCGTTTCGACGAGTCGCGCCACGGTGCCATCGGAGAGCGTGAAGCGAGTCCATCGGCATCGACTGTTCCGAATCGGAACGAGTGTCGAAGCATTGCTGCCGGTGTCGAATTCGACGGACTGCGTTGGATGTTCACCCCATCCCGCGGCTCTGAGCGAGTGTTCGCGTGCCTGAATCGCATCCGTCGCGAACGGCCACAAGGACTTGCCCATCAGCGTGGCAACCGGCACAGAGAACTCCATCGCACGCGACGGCGAACAGGCGAGCAACCGGTGTGTGAGATCGCAGACGAGATGCACGGGCAAGGTATGGAAGTTCACGAGCCGCGCCAGCGCACTGTCCGCAGCCGAGTCGAGACTTGCGGCCAGCAGCGATTCGATCCGCGCCAGTTCATCGGCGCCGATGGCGAGTGTTCCCGCCTCCCAACGCGACACGGTCGACTGGGACACCCCGAACAATGCCGCCGCGTGTGTTTGCTTGATTCGCCGCAAGGTGCGCCAGCGCCGCAGTGTGGCCGCAGGAGCATACAGAAGTTTTGGCGACGTCATGTCGGGTGCCGATGCAAAAGGCCTAACGGTGTAGGTGTACTCACAACCCTTTCTCCGATTCTGTTTTGTCGCCAGTTATCCACTCGCGTACCCGGCAAATCTTACTGAACTCCGGGTGGCAAATCGCCCTTTCCCAAGTGGACGAGACGGGTTTTGACCACTTGTAGCGGGCTTTGCTGGAAACGAAACGGGAAGCGGAAAAAGAAAAAGCCCTGACAAGTCAGGGCTTTTGAATTTGGAGGCGGGAGTCGGAATCGAACCGGCGTACACGGCTTTGCAGGCCGCTGCATGACCACTCTGCCATCCCGCCATCGGGATATGCTGCCGCATTGTAACCGCTCGCTGTTGCCATCGAGGGCGCCCTTCGGATCGATCGCCGTGGGCTTTTCGGCAAATAAAAAGGGAAGCCAGGCTTCCCTCTGGATTTGGAGCGGGAGACGAGTCTCGAACTCGCGACCTCAACCTTGGCAAGGTTGCGCTCTACCAACTGAGCTACTCCCGCAT
>NZ_MAOS01000068.1:0-23160 GCF_001721285.1 Pandoraea sp. ISTKB | reverse complement strand
AACCGCTGACCTCTTGCATGCCATGCAAGCGCTCTCCCAGCTGAGCTATACCCCCGCGCGAAGAGGCGTGACTATAGCGCATTTCAACAAAACCCGCAACACCCCTGACGGCATCGCCCACCTGGGGCGTATCCGCTCCCGACGAGGCCGCTTGCCTGACGACACGAAAACCACACGATCACAACATTCTCCGCCTCACGCCGATCCTCTTTTCATATCCCTACTTCACACCTACATGAAGGCATGTCGAGCACCTATCAAATTAGATAGCATGACTACACAATAGATTGACGGCAAATCGTTAGTAATCCAGTATTCCGCGAACTCGCGCTCGCCATTGCGGGCGCAACACGGGGAACGGTGGGGAGCATAACAATATGAAAGCCGGCGGGTATTTCTTCCGTCTTGCCGTCGTGATTTCGATGGCATTTTCGATGACGTTTGCGGGGCATGCGCAGGCTCAGGTCACCGACAAGCTCGTGACCTTCGCGGGGGCCGCTTACGGCGGCGACGCCGCCAGCATCGACAAACGATTTCCTTATTCACGTGCCTACGAAGCCGGCCTGAAAGCGGCTGGCGATTCGCCGTACAAGCGCCTGCTTGCTGCGGTGAACCAGAATCCCGCACAACACTTCAAGCTGACCACCGGTCCGATCGACCAACTCAAGGGGCGCGATCAAGCGCTCGTGGTCTCGCTCGTCATCAATACCGAGACGGTCTCCGTCGAACGGTTCGGCGCCATTCGCAAGCTCTTCGTTCTGCTGCGCGGGCAGGTGCTGTTCTTCGACTTCAAATCGATGACGGTGCTGCGCTCGTACCCGGTCAGCTTCGGCTACGTCGACAACCTCGACCATGAACCCACGCGCGCCGAGGTGCTCGAGCGCGTGCGCATGGTCTACGACGGCGCCAATGGCAAACCCGGTCTGTACGCACGCTTCGCCTCGGCCGTCGCACAGGCGCAACTGCCCGATCAGGCGCCGCGCTATCTGCAAGTCACGCACGTCGACGTGACGCCGGAAGCCGCCGCCGTGCTGCCCGATTACCTGAAGGCAACACCGGCCGCCGCACAGACATGGGTGGCGGACATGGTCAGCGAAGCCATCTCCACGCGCATCGGCGTGCCGGTCGTGCCGTATTCGAAGGGCTACGCCATCGGCAACGTGATGTCGATGCAGATCATGGACGGCACGGTCTACAACCTGAAGCTGCCTCAGCCCGATTACGAGATCGACGTCACGCTGAAGAACTTCCGGAAGATCAAGTACAGCGAGAACGCCGTCGGCACCGCGTACATCTATGGCAGCTATGCCGATGTCGCCATTCGCGAGCCGTTGACCGGTGCGACCTATCTCAACACGTCGCTCAAGAACGGCGAGGTGAAACCGGTACCGGCGTCACAAACGTGGGTGGACGACTTCCCCGCGTACTACGACTCCGTCAACGGCCTGTTCGTGAAACTTGCCGAATCGGTGGCAGGCACGGACACGTCATGGGTGAAGTCCGCCGCTTCGGCGTCGGACATTTCGTCGCAAATCGACAAGACGATGGGACTGATGAAGCTATGCAAGTGATGAAGAAACTGATTCTGCTGTTCGCTGCGGCGCTGTTCGCATCGAGCGCCATGTCGCAAGTGCAGCAAGCGCGAGGCAAGGCGACCGTGACCTATGAAGGCTGGTCGATTTCGCGTGACGACAAGGCCCGCGCCTTGTCCGCCGCCCAAATGAAGGCCGTGGAGTTCTACTACGCCGAGGCCGGCGAGGCCGAGTCGGAGAACTTCGACGCGATTCGCCAGAAGATTCTCGCCGAGCCTGATCGCTACATTCTCGACTCGACGATCCTCGCCGAAGACGAGAACTCGGACAAGAAGCAATACACGGTGGCAGTGCGCGTCTCGCTGAACGTGGCGAATCTGCGCAACGCGGTGAAATCGAACTCGGCCGTCGTCAAGGGCGGTCCGGCAGCGCGCTCGCCGCTCGCCTTCATCTTCGTGTCGCGTGAAGTCGGCACCTCCCGCGCCTATGACGATCGCGTGTACAAGCGCGTCGATCGCAAGGTCGATGTGAACGCGCAAGTCAGCGCTTCCGAGCAAGGCGTGGAAGGCGAGAACATTCGTGGCAATCAGATCGGCACCAACGCGTCGACGAACGCCAGGATGGGCGCTTCTGTGCACAGTACCGCGTCCGTCGAAACGGGTGGCAGCACCACCCGCCGCGCGACCGACACGACCTTCCGTCTGATTCCCAGCGCCAACCTGTCGCAAGTCTTTACTTCGACGTTTGCCAAGGCCGGTTTCAAGGTCAACGAAGCCGCGCTTGTCGAGCCCTACACCGGCGGTCAGTTCAAGGTCGCCAACGTGGAGAACGACTACAAGAGCGGCATGGATCTGAAGCCCGCGACACTCGCCTCGATGGTGTCGGGCATGCGCGTGGCAAAGATGGCTTACATCGCGTTGGGCACGTTGGACGTCGGCCTCGCCGATCGCGATCCGAACTCGGGCCTGATGCGCGTGGCAGTCACCGTCAACGCAAAGCTCCTCGACATCGGCCAGACCATTCCCGACACCGTCGCTTCCGTCGGCCCGGTGCAGTACGCCGGCACGGGCCCGACAGAAGAAGAAGCCCGTACCAATGCGCTGCGTCTGGCAGCGAACAACGCCTCACGCGAGCTCACCAGCCAGATCACCAATCTGAGCTTGCGCTAATTGCCGTACTCAACCATCCCCTACGTGGAGAAGAAGTTCATGAAGAAGATCATCGCTTGCGCCGTTGCCGCAGCTCTCGTTGGCGTCTCGGGTGCCTCGTACGCCCAACTCGGCGGTTTGACCAGCCTGGTCGGTGGCGGTAGCAAGTCGGACAGCTCGGTCGATCTGAGCGGGCAGCAAGCCGCCCTGGTGAAGAACTACGTCGCCGCCAACGTCGACGTGCTCAACGCCAACGCCAAGATGGGTGAAGCCCTGGGTCTGAAGACGCAAGCCGAGCAGGCTGCTGCCGTCGTCTCGCAGTTGTCGTCGGGCTCGACGCAGGACAAGGATTCGGCATCGAAGGCCGTGAACGCCGTGGGTGACACGAGCGGCGCGATCGCTGCGAAGCTCAAGGAAAAGCCGGTGCTCGACGACGCCTCGAAGAAGACCTTCGCGCAAGGTCTCGGCCATCTGGCGCTCGGCATGGTGCACTACACCGGCATGCGCAACGACGTCACGTCGATGGGCAACAACATGAAGAGCGCATCGCCGATGGCGTTGACGTCGCTGGGCGGCGCCGCCTACGTGGTGTCGAACTTCCCGGGTTCGGTGACGGAAGCCGGCAAGGCGCTCAAGAACGCCATCGACTTCGCCCGCAGCAACGGTATCGAAGTGCCGTCGGACGCCACGAAGGCACTGGCCGCCCTGTAAGCACGGCAAGCCGACACACCACACAACAACGACATGATGCGTAACTCGCTCACGGGGGCCCTTGCGGCCCTCTTTTTTATTGCCGGCTGCTCCGAGAAGGCAGCCGATGCTCCCCAGACGTCAGCCGCACCTGCCGCAGCGTCGGCATCTGCCGCAGCGCCCGTGCCTGACGTCGGCAAGGTCGAAACCGAAAAGGTGACGGCCGTCGGCTTCGGCAGTACGGCCGGCGAAGCCACGCTCGAAGCGATGAAGCTCGCCTTGCTGCAAGTCAACGGCGCCGTCGTGCAGGCGCAATCCGTCGTGGCGAAGTACGGCCTCGATGTCAGCCTGAATCAGGATTCGGCGTCGCTGCGCGCGAACGCTTTCGCGGACATCGTCCAGCAACGCTCGGGCGGTGTCATTCAGCATCTGCGCGTACTGAGCCTCGACGAACCGGGCGTCATCGATAAACGCTTCAAGGCGACCATCGAAGCCGACATCGCCAAGTTCAAGCCGTCCGCCGACATGCAGAAGCTCAAGGTCGTGATCGGGCCGGTCGTCTTCCCGCAGGACCGTCTGCCGATGGGCGACGTGACGGTGCCGTCGAGCGAAGTCGCCGCCGTGCTCCGCCAGCGAGTCAGTGACGCGCTGGTGCAAACGGGTCGCTTCGCGGTGCTGGATCGCGAGATGAGCCCCGAGATCGAACATGAGCTGGACATCATTGCGTCCGGTCAGGCGCCGAGCGCGGAACTCACGAAGCTCTCGCAGGCCGCCAGCGCCGATCTGGTGTGGAGCGCGCGCGTGAGTGCCTTCAACTACACGCGCCTCGCGCGCCAGTTGCGTACGAGCGACCGCCAATTGGTGAGTTATTCGGGAGGCTGGGCGCTCTCGCAGAAGATGGTCAACGTGGCGACGCGTCAGGTTACGGCGGCCGGTTCGCTGAGCAACGCGATGCCGTCGACGGCGCCGACTACGCTCGGCACCGGCGTCGACAGCCAGCGCATTCTCACCGAAATGACGGATCAGGCAAGCAAGGCCATCGTGAGCGCGATCCTCCAATCGACGTTCCCGATCACGGTCCTTGCGCGCGATGGCACCAATGTCGTCGTCAGTCAGGGGGGACAGGCACTGCGTGAAGGGAATCGTTACGCCGTTGTAGCGATGGGCAACGAGTTCAAGGATCCGCAGACGGGGCAAAGCCTCGGGCGTACCGAGAACCCGTGCTGCGAACTCGTGGTGGAGCGCGTGACGCAGAACCTGTCTTACGGGCATCTCGATAACGTACGCCCGGGCCTGAACCTCGACACGCTGCCCGTCGCCGGACTTCAGGTGCGTGGCGAGGTGGCGGGACGCCCCGCGCCGCAGGCCAACGCACCGTCCGGTGCGCAAGCCTCGCCGGGCACTGCGACGGGGGCCAAGGTCGCCCAAGCCACGAAGAAGACCTCGCCGGCGGCTGGGGCACAGGCAGCGCCCGCACAAGACGACAAGTGGTAATTCACCACAGCCGTCGCCTCGTTCCGGGGTGACGGCGCGCGACTGCCAGTCGCGAGAGGGTCCGGGACGACCGCCGTCACGCGGGGCGAGTAGAATCCGCAACGCGGCATGGCCGGCGATCGTCGCCGCTTATGCACGTTTGTGCACGCTCATGCCATTTGACGGGACCCTCTCATGAAAACAGCAGTCGCGCTGGCGCTGATGCTCACGGCAGGCTGGGCGCATGCCGAGAAAATCGGCGACGTCAGCACCGCATTCAAGTTTCTCGGACCGGACCACAAGATCGTCGTGGACGCCTATGACGATCCGAAGGTGCACGGTGTGACGTGTTACGTCTCACGCGCGAAGACCGGCGGCCTCAAGGGCATGGTCGGCCTGGCCGAAGACAAGGCGGAGGCCTCGATCGCCTGTCGCCCCGTCGGCCCGATTTCGTTCTCGGGACCACTGCCCAAGGAAGAGGAAGTCTTCTCCGAGGGCTTGTCGCCGCTGTTCAAGAAGCTACGCATCGTGCGCATGGTCGACAAGGCACGTAATACGCTCGTCTACCTCACTTACTCCGACAAACTCATCGACGGCTCGCCGCAGAACAGCGTGACGGCTGTCCCTGTCGATCGGGCCACCGCGATCCCGATGAAGTGAGTCGACGGTGCCCGCGCGGGCACTGCGCGGCCGTCGTCAACCACGCAGCAACCCGAAACGCCTGAGCTTGCGGTACAGCGTGTTACGGCTCACCCCGAGCCGTCGCGCTGCGGCACTCACCTGCCCCTGACATGCGTCGAGCGCAGCACGCAACGCCTGACGCTCTGCCGCCTCCAACGGCGCTTCCAACGGTTCGTCCGAGGATGCATCGACCGACATCCGGACGTCGATCAACGCCTGCGCTTCACGCAACTCGTCCGGCAGATCGTCGAGCGTGACGATACCGTTTTCGCTGAGCGCCACCAGCGTCCGGATCACGCTGCGCATCTGACGCACGTTCCCCGGCCAGCCATAGCCGCACAGGCACGCCTGCGCGTCCTGCGTCAGTTCAATCGCGCCATGCTGACCGTGCGCCCCGGCCTGCGCCAGCAGACGTTGAATCAGGTCGATCTTGTCTTCGCGTTCACGCAGCGGCGGCACGGTCACTTCGAGGCCACTTAGCCGATAGAACAGATCCTCGCGAAATTGCCGCTCGGCAATACGCTCGGCCAGATCGCGGTGCGTCGCGCTGAGCACGCGAATGTCGAGCGGCACCGGCTCGCCGCCACCGAGCGGCGACACCATGCGTTCCTCCAGCACGCGCAGCAGACGTGTCTGCATCGCGAACGGCATGTCGCCGATCTCATCGAGGAACAACGTGCCGCCGTTCGCCTGCCACAGCTTGCCGTTCATCCCCTCCTTGCGCGCCCCGGTGAAGCTGCCGCCCACGTAGCCGAACAACTCGCTCTCGATCAGCGACTCCGGAATCGCCGCACAATTCAACGCGACGAACGGTCCCGCGGAGCGGGCACTGCCCTCGTGGACAGCGCGTGCGAACACTTCCTTGCCGCTGCCCGTCTCGCCGCGAATCAGCACCGGCACGTCGTGCGCGAACACGCGGCACGCACGTGAAAAAGCGCGTGACAACGCGGGGTCGGTGAACGGTGCGATCGTCTCCCGCGCAGCGGGTTTCGATACGACATTCGACGTGCCCGACGTGCCCGGCAAGCCACGATTGGCACGCGCGGGCGAACGCAACATCGCCAGCAGCGCTTCCCCCGTACTCGTGCGAATCGGCCAGCAGGCACTCGGCGACGGATGCGCCTGCGCGACCAGCGCGTCGAGTGTCTGCGCAAACCATCGGTCGATCCGTGTGCCGACGATCTCCTCTCGCGTCGCCCCCAGACAATTCAGCGCACTCTGATTCGCAGCGAGCACGCGGCCCGCATCGTCGAACGCGAGCAGGGCTTGCGCGAATCCGCCGAGATGATCGGCCTGCTCCTGCAATTGCAGCAGCCATTCGTCGCGATAGTGCTGAAAGAAATACTCGCTCTCCACGACCTTGGCCGAGAGATTGACGAGGGCAAGCGTATGGAACTGGCTCTGACGCGTGACGTCTGCCGTCGTGGACGACACATCGATCACCGCGAGCAGCTCGCCCTGCGGCGCGAATACCGGACTCGCCGTGCAGGTGAGCGGCGTGTGCAGCGCGCGGAAGTGATCCTGCTGGCAGATGATGACGGGTGCGCGCTCGACGGCACACGTCCCGATACCGTTCGTGCCTTCGCACGACTCGCTCCAGTCCGCCCCCGGCCACAGACCGGCGCGGTGAAAGGCATCACGCGTGCCGTCGTGCAGGCGGGAATCCACGATCACGCCATCCGGCGCCGTCAGCAGCACCGCCTGACGCGGATTCATCAACTGACGCTGCAACCGTTCCAGCACGGGCATGGAGACATGACGCAAGCGCTCCATCGCGCTACGTCGCTCACGAAGTTGCGACGATTCAAGCACGCGCGGCGCCATGCGCGCGCCCGGATCGAGTGCGTGCGTGTCGAGACAGCGCCGCCACGAGCTGGCGATGTTCGGATCGGTCGCAGCGCCGCCCGCCGGCGGCTGGCCCTGCGCGACACTCAGCACACGACGCGCGTGTGCGGACTCGGTAGTTGGTGGCATTGGTCGTCTCCCCCGTGCCGGGTGATCTGATGATCTTGTCGTCGTTCCCGAAGCATCTCCCATGCCGGGGGCGTTTGCAATGCGCGATGTCAATCGGAAGACGCCACCCGATTGAGGGTCTCGGACAGACTGTCACGCCCGCGATACAGGGGGTGTCACGGGAGGAGACAAACGTGTCACGGATTCGGCACACGCTGCACCGCAACACGCGCCGGAAAAGCGGGCGGAGCGGCGTCAATGCGAGATCCGGCCCGGGTGGCCCGCGACTTGCTTGGTGACTCCTGCGTGGCTGGCGAACGACCGGCTGCCGACACAACGATATCCGGAGACACAACATGCGATACACGCCTCCCGGCACGCCCGGTGCCCTGCTGACCCTGCAACCGCGTTACGAGAACTTCATCGGCGGCAAATTCGTGCCCCCGGTGGAGGGTCGTTACTTCGTCAACACCTCGCCCGTGACCGGCGCAGTCATCGGCGAATTCCCGCGCTCCAATGGCGCCGATATCGAACTGGCGCTGGATGCGGCAAACGCCGCGGCCGCCAAATGGGGGAAGACATCCGTTCAGGCGCGCTCGCGCATTCTGTTGCAGATCGCCGATCGTCTCGAATCGCAACTGGAGCGCTTCGCCGTGGCGGAGACGTGGGATAACGGCAAACCGGTGCGCGAAACGCTCGCTGCCGACCTGCCGCTCGCCGTCGACCACTTCCGCTATTTCGCCGGGTGCATCCGCGCACAGGAAGGCACCGCCGCCGAGATCGACGAGCATACGGCCGCGTATCACTTCCATGAGCCGCTGGGTGTCGTCGGTCAGATCATTCCGTGGAATTTCCCGCTACTGATGGCCGCGTGGAAGCTCGCACCGGCACTGGCGGCTGGCAACTGCGTGGTGCTAAAGCCCGCCGAGCAAACGCCGCTCACGATCACGCTGTTCGCCGAACTGGTCGGCGACCTGCTGCCGCCCGGCGTGCTCAACATCGTGCAGGGTTTCGGCAAGGAGGCCGGCGAGGCGCTGGCGACGAGCAAGCGTATCGCCAAGATCGCGTTCACCGGATCGACGCCGGTCGGCAACCACATCCTCACGCGTGCCGCCGCCAACCTGATTCCGAGCACGGTCGAGCTGGGCGGCAAGTCGCCGAACATCTTCTTCGACGACATCATGCGCGGCGAGCCCGAGTTCGTAGAGAAGGCCGCCGAAGGTCTCGTGCTGGGCTTCCTCAATCAGGGTGAGGTGTGCACCTGCCCGTCGCGCGCGCTCGTTCAGGAATCGATCTACGAGCCGTTCATGGAAGTGGTGATGAAGCGTGTCGAGCGTATCAAACGCGGCGATCCGCTCGACACCGAGACTGCCGTCGGCGCCCAGGCCTCGCAGCAGCAGTTCGACAAGATCCTCACGTACCTCGACATCGCACGCAAGGAAGGCGCACAGGTGCTCACGGGCGGCGGCATCGAGATGCTGGACGGACCGCTCGCCACCGGCTTCTACATCCAGCCGACGCTGCTCAAGGGCGATAACCGCATGCGTGTGTTCCAGGAAGAAATCTTCGGCCCGGTGGTGGGTGTGACGACATTCAAGGACGAAGCCGAGGCGCTCGCCATCGCCAACGACACCGAGTTCGGACTCGGTGCAGGCGTGTGGACGCGTGACATCAATCGCGCTTACCGCATGGGACGCAGCATTCAGGCCGGACGCGTCTGGACCAACTGCTATCACCTCTATCCGGCGCACGCGGCGTTCGGCGGCTACAAGAAGTCGGGCATCGGCCGCGAAACGCACAAGATGATGCTCGATCACTATCAGCAGACGAAGAATCTGCTCGTCAGTTACGACGTCAATCCGCTCGGCTTCTTCTGAGTCGAGCGTCCCGAGTAGTGCCTCTAGTTCCGCTTGACCTTGCAGCAGATCAAAGACGCATCGCACGACGAGTGCGATGCTGTCTTTGATGCATGCGAAAGATGATTCTGGACACCGCGCATCCCCCTGCTGTGCGCCCTTGCGCGCACAAGGTGTACCCCTCACAGAACAAACAAGGAGCATGACGATGAGCACGACATTCTTCATTCCCGCGGTCAACATGATGGGCGTCGGCAGCCTCGACGAAGCGATTGCCGCCCTGCGCCAATACCATTTCCGCCGCGCCCTGATTGTGACCGACGCCGGCCTCGCCAAAGCGGGCGTAGCCGAGAAGGTTGCGAAGCTGCTGACGCAGCAGGACATTCAGTCGGTGTTGTTCGACGGCGCCAAGCCGAACCCGACCGTCGCCAACGTTGAAGCCGGTCTTGCGATCCTCAAACAGAACCAGTGCGACTTCGTGATCTCGCTCGGTGGTGGCTCGCCGCATGACTGCGCGAAGGGCATCGCCTTGTGTGCGGCCAACGGCGGCCATATCTCGGATTACGAGGGTGTCGACCGCTCGAAGAAGCCGCAATTGCCGCTCGTCGCCATCAACACGACAGCTGGCACGGCGAGCGAAATGACACGGTTTTGCATCATCACGGACGAAAAGCGTCATGTGAAGATGGCCATCGTCGACCGTAACGTCACGCCGTTGCTGTCGGTCAACGATCCGGCACTGATGGCGGCAATGCCGAAGGGCCTCACGGCAGCGACCGGCATGGACGCCCTGACCCACGCGACCGAAGCCTATGTATCGACGGCAGCCACCCCGATTACCGATGCATGCGCGCTCAAGGCCGTTACGCTGATCTCACAGAACCTGCGGCGCGCGGTGTCGCACGGCGACGACATGACGGCACGCGAGAACATGGCATACGCGCAGTTCCTGGCGGGCATGGCGTTCAACAATGCGTCGTTGGGCTATGTGCACGCGATGGCGCACCAGTTGGGCGGGTTCTACGATTTGCCGCACGGCGTGTGTAATGCCGTATTGCTGCCGCACGTGGAAGAGTTCAATGCGAGCACCAGCGCCGGGCGTCTGAAGGATATCGCGCAGGCGATGGGCGAAAAGGTCGAGGGCTTGAGCGACGAAGACGGCGCGAAGGTCGCGATTGCCGCGATCCGCCGCCTGTCGAAGGACATCGGCATTCCGTCGGGCCTCGCAGAACTGGGCGCGAAGCAGGCCGACGTGCCGACGCTGGCCGCCAACGCCATGCAGGACGCCTGTGGCTTCACGAACCCGCGTCGTGCCGAGCAGGCGGACATCGAAGCTATCTTCTTGCGGGCGTTTTGATGCAAAGGCGTCGCCAGGTGACTGGCGACGCCGTTTCAACTCAGCGAGCCGACTTGAACGATGCGGCAAATTCCGGCAACTGCGTCAGCAAGGCGCTATCGAGACCTTGAATCGCATTCGGGAGGTCGTCCAGCATGCGCGCGTAGGTGTTGTAATACGGTGCGTCGTGCGGTGTTTTGGTGTGCACGGACGAGTAAATGACGTCCTTCGCGTCGGGCCCCAAAATCTGCACCTGGAATCGGACAATCCGCATGAACGCCGCGAGCGAACTCGCAGCGAAGTAGTTTTCGCCGAGAGTCATGTGGACATAAGCATCCACTTTTTGCTCCGGTGCGGCACCGTTTTGCACCGCCTTGAACTGCTCCGGAGTAATTTCCACGACGTTATATGCCTGGCGACGGAAGACCTCCTCCACGCCATCGGTCACCTTCCGACTGATCCCTGTATCGCCAACCTTCTGGACGGCGAGCTCGTTAAAGCTTGCCGTGTTTTTTTCCCGATTCGCATTTCCGACTGCGCCCGCAACGTTGGTCACCGCTGCGACGATCAAGTCCGCCGGCGTGAATGCGATCATCTGTGTGCTATTCACCGAGCTTGCGCGATACACCGGCGCTTCGGCCGCCACCACCGCCACCGTCTTCACGGCGCCCAACTTTTCCTTGTTCACGACTGCTGCCGGTGCGCAAGCCGATAAGACGCCAACGGCAAAGGTACATACCCCGATCATTTTCGCCCAGCCAGCCCAATGCTTCGAATATTGTTGTTTCACGTATTTAGCCCGTTATCTGATCTATCGTTTTGTCATGAGCGCCCATTCTCGATTCCCGCAAAATGAGAACAGACCCCGACAGAGCATTACGGACAGTGACCGATACTTCTTTAGATTTGCTAATGAAATTTTTCTGAAAAGACAAAGAGGCTACGTAACATCACGTAGCCCCCTATCGATTTCCGTGATCGCACCAGATCAAGCGACCGCTTGCGCTCCCTGCATGCCTTCCTTGCGACGCATCCGCCACCAGATCAACACGGCGACGAAGGCTTCGAGCGCGGCCACGATCCAGAGTCCGCCGTTGAAACTCCCCGTCGCGTCCTTGACGATGCCCAGCAGATACGGCGAACCGAACCCGGCCAGATTCGCCACCGAGTTGATGAACGCCACGCCCATCGCCGCAGCGCCGCCGGCGAGATAAGCGTTCGGCAACTGCCAGAACACCGGGATCGCCCCCATCGTGCCCGACACCGCAACCGCGAGACACAGGAAGGCCGCCACACCGTTGCTCCCCGCGAACCACCCGACCCCCGCCAGTCCGCACGCCCCCACGAACACCGGGATCGCACAATGCATGCGCGCTTCGCGTCGCTTGTCTGCGCTGTAGCCGATGGCGATCTGGAAGATCGCGCCGAACACGTACATCACCCCCACGAGCAACCCGATGTGCAACGGATTCGTCGGTCCCAGCGCACGCACGATGGTCGGCGCGAAGAACGACAGCGTCGCGTTGGCCGCCACGATCCCGAAGTAGATACCCGTGAGCAGCCACAGCTTCGGACTGCGCACGGCCAGCATGAAGCTGTGCTCACGTTTGCCTGCGCTCTTGCGGTCCTTTTCCAGATCGGCCTGAAGCAGACGCTTTTCCTGCTCCGACAGCCAACTCGCCTGCTCGGGCTTGTCGACGAGGAACCACACCGCCAGAACCCCGGCGAGTACCGTCGGCACCCCTTCGAGCAGGAACAGCCATTGCCACCCTGCCCAACCGTTCACGCCATGCATGCCGTTCAGAATCGCGCCGGCCAGCGGTGCGCCCACGACCGACGATACCGCCGACGCGGAGATGAACCACGCAAACGCTTTCGCGCGACGGTGTGCCGGAAACCAGAACGTCAGATAAAGGAGCACGCCCGGCTGGAAGCCCGCTTCGAACGCACCCAGCAGGAACCGCATCACATAGAAATAGGCCGGCGAGTGCGTGAACATCATGAGCACGCAAATCGTGCCCCAGCCCAGCGTGATGCGTGCGAGCGTACGTCGTGCGCCAATGCGCAACAGCAGCCAGTTGCTCGGAATCTCCAGAAAGAAGTAGCCGAGAAAGAAGATGCCTGCGCCAATGCCGTACACCGTCTCGCTAAAGCCGAGATCCTGCTGCATCTGCAACTTCGCGAAGCCGACGTTGACGCGATCGATCCACGCCAGCATCCACAGCACGAAGATGAACGGGATGATCCGCCACATGATCTTCTTGTAGATCGGATCGAGCATGTCCTGCGATGGATTCGCAAACGTGTGGCTTGCGTCGCCAGCGCGCGAAGGTAACGGTTGGTTCATTTCGACTCCTCCCCGGAGCGGCATGGTCCGACGCGCGTTCTCTCGGCCGCGCGCGGTGTGATACGTCGACGTAGTGATGTAATCGGCTAACGGTTCGATCGATGTCTCATGACGATAGAACGCTGCGTCGCGGCGTCAGGCCGCTTCGCCCAGATGCATCGCCTCAAGCAACGCACGACAGGCGGCGGGTACCGGCCCGATCACCGGGATCGAGAAGCGCTCACCTAACGCCTGCGCCGCCTCGCCCAGCGGTCCGCCGCCGATCACCACGGCCTGCGCGCCGTCTTCATGCAGGCAGGCCTCGACAGCGCCGGCGAGACCTCGCTCCAACTGCGACGGCTGATCGCCCAATGCGAGGGGATCGCCTGTCGTGAATCGCGAGCCGGTGAAGTTCGCACCCAGTCCGAGCTTCCTGACGTTCGATGCAATCGACTCGGCCAGTTGTGGCGTCGTCGTGGCGATGCCGAAGCGTCGTCCGCCCGCCGCAGCCTCACGCACGGACGCCGCACCGATGCCCACGACCGGAACCGCCAGTTGTGCCCGCAGCGCATCGATACCGGGATCGCCGAAGGCCCCCACGATCACCCCATCCGCCTGCGCGGCGAGTGCCACGATGTCCGGGTCGTTTACGGCTTCCGCCGCCACGGCCAGATCCCGCTCGTCGACGATCATCGGCGCGCCGCGCGCGACCGTCGCACCGATGACCGCCGGTGGCGACGTCATCGCACTCGCGAGATAAGCGCGTGCGATGTCGACCATCATTTGCGTCGTCGCCGTCGACGTATTGGGGTTGATGAGCAGGATATGTGTCATGAAATTCTCGGCGAGTGTGAGCAGCGAACGCTGCGGAAATATCAGGAGGCGTCAGGAAGTCGCGGATGCCGACACGTCTGTCGACGAACGACCGCTAGTCGGCGTATCGGTGTCGCCCGGTGCCTCCGGGCCATCGATCGGCTTGCCGAACGTCTCCGGTGCGAAGGTCAGCGCGATGGCGAACACGGCATACATCCCGGCCATCATCCCGAACATGCCGCCAATGCCGTACTGATCGAAGACGCGTCCGGCAACCAGCGGCATCGCGGCGCCTGCCAGCGTGCCCAGCGCCAGAATGAATGCCGTGCCGAAGGCGCGCACACGTGTCGGATAAAGCTCCGGGGCGTAAATCCAGATGGACGTATTGAGCAACAGCACGCAGAACTGGAACGCGGCACCGAACGCCAGGATCAGCGGTTGCGACTTCGACAGAAAGCCGAAGCACAGGCCGATCACGCACGCGGCGATGGCACCAAGCGTCAGCACGCGCTTGCGGGGAAACCGGAAACCGAAATAAGACGCCGTGATCGCGCCGAGCAAACTGCCCGACTGCATCACGATGGTGAACACGAAGCTCTTGCTCAGCGTGTAGCCCTGCGCCATGAGAATCGTCGGCATGAGCGTGAGCACCGAAATCTGTGCGCCGTACGTCATGCACACCGCGATGCCGACTGCCACCGTGCGCCGCGCCAGCGGTCCCACGAACACCTCTCTCAGACGGACTTTCTCAGCGCGATGCGCCCCCGCCACAGCTTCGCTCAGATAACGCTTGGCGCTCCCGCCCGAGGACTTGCCGAGCTTGCCCGATGCCAGAATGTTGAGCACACGGTTCGCTTCCTCCACACGGCCTTTGGAGAGCAGAAAGCGCGGCGTCTCCGGAATGAAGCGGCGATACAGCAGCACGAAGAATGCCGGCAGCACCAGACAACCGAACAGCCAGCGCCAGCTATCCGGCCCCGGGAAGAAGGCGAAGACAGCCAGCCCGAACGCGGGCGCGAGCATATTGCCCAACCCGCCCCCGGCGACGTTGATCGCGCCTACGGCCACACCACGGAAGCGCGACGAGCAGAACTCGGCGAGCATCGTGACGGCAATCGAGATCTCGCCGCCGAGACCGAAGCCGACGATGAAGCGTCCGGCAGCGAGCATCGAGTAGTTCGTGGCAAGCGCGCAGATCAGCGCGCCCAGCGTGAAGAGCATCAGGTTGATGCTCAGCATCGTGCGACGCCCGTAGCGATCGGCGATGTAGCCCGAACCGAGCCGCCCGATGGCCGCCGCACCGAAGGTCAGTGTGTTGAGAAAACCGATCTGCGTGGCCGAGATGCCCCAGTACTCGCGCAACAACGGCCCCACGAGGCCGACGGCGTTTTGCTCGAAGACGTCGAACAACACCCCGAACAGGATCAGCGCGAGGATTTTCTTGTGTGACGGCGTCACCCCAATGTCGTCGAGCGCCCGTTCGAGCTGCTGCAACCTGGGTTCCGACGAGGATACGACCACTTCTGCGCCCATCGTAAAACTCCCTGCGCCTTGACTGGCGCCTTTGCGACCGATTTGCCTCGCCCTCGGGTGAATCCTGTTTCGTTAATATTTTTTCAAATTATTTGTTTTTGAAAATTATTTTTCATATCAGGGTTTCACCCGACGCTTCTGTGACCGTCAGGGCGAGCAACGCCCTTGGCCAGACGTGCCAACGGATGAGCGGAAAATCGGGGGAGATACGAGAAAGGCGGGAGAGGTCAGCGAAGGGAAAAGCAGGCCGGGCGCCCGGGGAGCCGGTGAGCTAGACGTCGCCAGATATCCCCGCGCCGGCGGTCGCGTCAGATTTCGTCGAGCGAGTCGTGGAACGCTTCCACGAGGCCGAGATGACGACGGCCCGGGTTGCCTGCCTGCGTCATCACCTGCGTGACGATGAGGTGGCACAGGCCGATCACAGCGGTGTGATTGTCGAGGACGCCGGGCCCTTGCACGTCGCATTGCAGCGACCACTTCGCGGGCGTCTTTGCGGCAGCCGCGCGCTCGGTGCGCTCGGCGATGTAGACGAGATTCGGACACGCCTTCGCGAGCTGTGCAACGACCATCGGCATCTGACGCACCCGGCGGCGCAGCGCGAAGACGATCACGACATCGTCGGCGGTGATGCCCGCGAGATGCTCACCCAACGTCTCGCCCGCGCCCGGGATCGCCAGCGCGCTCGGCACGATTTGCAGCAACTGCCAGCGCAAATACATCGCCAGCGGATGACTCGAGCGGAACCCGACGATCCACACCTTGCGTGCCGCGAGAATCGCAGCCGCGATCTGTTCGATTTCAGTGGATGAGAGCCGGCGGTAGGTCGCCTCGATGTTGGCGAGGCTTTGCAAGCGTTGCGCGCCGACGAGATCGTTGGTCGCCGCTTCGGTGACGGGCGTCGTCGCGGCCATCGCCAGCGGAGAACCTGCACGCTGCTCGGAGCGCACGTGTTTGCGCGCGTCGTCGAACGACTCGTAACCCAGACGCCTCACGAAGCGCGTGACGGTCGCGTTGGAGACCTGCGCGAGCGCCGCCAGTTCCGAGGCCGAGTACCCTGCCAGATCGCCCGGCAAATCGAGCGCGAACTCCGCCAGGCGTCGCTCTGAGGGCGAGAGCTGATCCAGTTGGTCCCGAATCCGGCCGACGAAGGACTTCTTCACGTGAGATGCCATGAGCGTTTGCGTGGTTAGGGCGAGCTATTGTCACCCGATGACGCGCCGATGCCAATCCGCGCTTTCACTTTCGTGCGCGTGGCGTCGAGCATCGACAACGAACGCGCGCGATCCGGCTCACATCGCGCGAGCGAGATCGCGCCCACAAGCTCGTTCATCATCGACCGCGCCGTGGTGTCCGGATCGGGGACGCCCATGGCGGCGAGCTTCTCCGCCATCGCCTGCGTCAACGTGCGCACCCCCGCGCTGAAGACCGCCTGTACGGCCGGCGACATGCGCGGCACATCCGCCGCGAGCGCCGCCATCGGGCAGCCCAGCGGACGCTGATCCATGCGCTCCACCGACAGATAGTGATCGATGAACCGACTCAACCCTTGCTGTGGCGTGACGTCTTGCGTCACCTGCTGCCAGCGCGACAGGCTCCCTTCGAACATGTACGCGATGGCCGCCTCGATCAGCGCGTCCTTCGACGAAAAGTGCGCGTAGAAGGCGCCGTGCGTGAGGCCGGCCTGACTCATCACGGCCGCCACACCGACCTTGTGGGGGCCGTCCAGACGAATCGCCTGCGACGCCTCGTCGAGAATCCGTTCGTAAGACTTCTGCTTGTGATCCGTGCCGTAGCGCATGGCGCCGATCCTCCGTTCGCCCGAATGTGCCGAGCCCGATGTCGTGACATCCGGCGTCTCGAACACACTCAGGAAATTCATAGTATGATGATCATCATATCATAAAACGCAGCGGCCCCATCGACCGTTGCGGCCCGGCTGTGTGCTGAACGGACCGTCAGGAAACGTTGTCGTCGCCCACAGTCCTCAACAACCGTCGAAGGAGCTTCAACGTGAAAATTCTTGTCTTGGGTGCCGGTGCCATCGGGGGCTATTACGGTGCGCGTCTGGCGCAGGCGGGTGCGCAGGTCACCTACCTTGTCCGGGAAAAACGAGCGGAAGTCCTCGCGCAACGAGGGTTGACGATCAAGAGCGAACTGGGCGACGTGCAGCAGGCGGTGGCCACGGTGACGAGTCGAGACGTGAAGTCCGAATACGATCTGGTGCTGCTCGCGTGCAAGACCTACGACCTCGACAACGCCATCGAGTCGATCGCCCCCGCGATGGGCGACCGCACCGTCATCCTGCCGTTTCTCAACGGGATGTCGGTCTACGAGCGTCTCGACGCGACATTTGGCAAGCATCGCGTGATGGGCGGCGTGTCGTACATTGCGACCACGCTTTTGCCCTCCGGCGAGATCCTGCATCAAGGGCCGGGGGACAACGTGATCGTCGGCGCGCGCACGGAGACGATGCGCACCCTGGCGCAGGACGTCTACGATCTCTTCGCGAAGTCGAAAGGCACGCGCGCCCTCAGCGAGACCATCGAGCAAGCGCTGTGGAACAAGTGGATCGCCGTATCGTGCGCGGGCATCATGACGTGCCTGATGCGCGGCAACGTCGGTCAGATCATGGCGACCCGCGACGGCGAAGCGTTGATGCGTCGAACCATGTCGGAAGGTCGCGCCATTGCGCAGGCCGAGGGGTATGCGCTGCCGGAAGCGGCCGTCAAGCAGATGGAGGCGTTGCTGCTGGCGCCGAAGTCGCCGTGGGCATCGTCGATGGCGCGTGATATCGCGTCGGGCGCGAAGCGGCTGGAAGCCGATGCCATCGTGGGCGATCTGGTCACCCGTGCGGACAAGCACGGGCTCGATGCCCCGATGACGCGTGCGGCGTACTGCCAGTTGCAGGTTTACATGGGGTGAGGCACGCGGGGTGACGCGGGGTGAGATGTCGACGACGCTGCCCGATGACCCGGCAGCGTCGCCTCATTCCCGTCACCCGATCCGACTACGGCTCAGCCCCGTCACCGCTTGCAGGATCGCCACGCGGGCCTGACCGAGAATTTGCCCCTGCCACACGGGGTCGTCGAAGCAAAACGCCGAATGCACGGCTTTGCGGATGGCCGAGGCCTGCGCGTCCGGCGCATCGGGATGCCGTCTGAGCCACGAATCGGCGCGCAGCATGTGCAGCATGTCGATGAGCGGCACGGTGCCGTATTCGATGGCCATCGCCGTCACTTGCGCATCCGGTCGTGCGGTGCGCAGCGTGTCGAGCAACGGACCGCCGACGTTGGACGCCACCGTCGTCCCATCGACCGGACTCGCGAGGTCCGCGCCCCACCACGCCCGCGCGCGGGCAAGCTCATCGGCGTCGAGTCCGCCCACACAGATCTTCTCGCCATGCCCCGGCGGCCCAAGCCCGGTGTGAAAATCGATCCACCCAATGGCGTCGCAATCTGCCGCGTGCGTCTCGATCAGCGTGCGCATCAGCCGTGTGCTCCAGACCGGCTGGCGTCCGCCGTAGAACAAGCCGTCGGCGAACGCATACTGGCCGATCGTCAGCGCGCGTTGATAGGCGACTGCACCGTGCACTTCGATGTAATCCGCAATCGCGCGCACATTGTCGCTTGATGGCGGCCAGGTCGGCGGCACGAGCAATTCATGCAACTCGCCATACGCCTCGTTGACGGGCAGCGCCTGCGTGAAGTCGATGCTGTTCCGGTTCAGGTCGACGTTGTCTTCGTTCGTGCGCGACAGCCACGAGAAGCCGTAGGGGTTGATCGCGTGCACGACGAGAATGGCCACGTTGGCGGCCATCAGCCGTCCTTGCAATCCCGCATCGCCGAGCAGGGCGATTTGCGCCGCACTGCCGCAGAAGCCTTCGACACCGTGAGTGCCCGACGTCAGGATGAGCAACCGCCGTGCGTCGGACGGCCCGAGCCGCACGACATCGGTCGACAGGGACTCGCCTTCGCGCCCGACGAGATCGGGAATCACGTGGCTCGTCACCTCGACGCCCGCCTGACGCGCGGCGGCCGTAAAGCGCTTGCGCGCCTGGAGATAGCTTTCGGAAAACGGACTCGTGGCCATCTCGTCTCAACCCACCAGGAAAGCTTCTGCCAGACGTACCCAATAAGTCGAGCCGAGCGTCAGCACGTCGTCGTTGAAGTCGTAGCTCGTGTTGTGCAGCATGCACGGGCCGAGACCATGGCCGTGGGCGCGGTGATCCCCCGTGCCATTGCCGATGTACGCATAGCAACCGGGGCGCTCCAGCAGGAAGAACGAAAAGTCTTCGGCCCCCATCGTCGGATCGATGGGATCGACGACGTGATCGCGTCCCACGATCTCCTTCATCACGTTGAGCGCAAACTGCGTCTCGGCAGCGGTATTCACCGTCGGCGGGTAATTGCGGAGGAACGAGAACTCGACGGTGCAGCCATAGGCAGCGGCCGTGGATTCGCAGAACTCGCGCATGCGCGTCTCCACGAGATCGAGCACTTCGAGCGAGAAGGTGCGCACGGTGCCCGCCAGCGTGGCGGTGTTCGGAATGACGTTGATCGCCTCGCCCGCCTGCATCTGCGTGATGGAGAGCACGGCGGCATCGATGGGGCGCTTGTTGCGCGTCATGATGCTTTGCAGCCCCGTGCCGATCTGCATGGCTGTGAGCACCGGATCGATGCCGTCGTGCGGCATGGCGGCGTGTGCGCCCGTGCCTTTGACGACGATACGGAATTCGTTGCTCGACGCCTGCGTCGCCCCCACACGCGCACCGAAGCTGCCGGCGGCGAGTCCCGGCCAGTTGTGCAGCGCGAACACGGCATCGACGGGGAATTTTTCAAAGAGGCCGTCTTCGAGCATAGCCTTCGCGCCGCCACCGCCCTCCTCCGCCGGCTGGAAGATGAAGACGATGGTGCCATCGAACGTGCGGTGTGCGGCGAGATGTTGCGCCGCGCCGAGCAGCATGGCCGTGTGACCGTCATGACCGCAGGCGTGCATCTTGCCCGCGTGTTTCGACGCGTGCTCGAACGTGTTCAGCTCCTGGATCGGCAGCGCGTCCATGTCGGCCCGCAGGCCGATGACCTTCTTGCCGGTGCCGTTGCGCAGCACGCCGACGACGCCCGTCTTGCCTAGCCCGCGCGTGACCTCGATACCCCAAGATTCAAGCAGCTTCGCCACGATGTCGGACGTGCGCGCTTCTTCGTAGCGCAGTTCAGGGTGCGCGTGAATATCACGTCGGATGGCTTGCAGTTCGGCCGAGCGTTCGGCGATTTCGGGAATGATGGACATGTGAGTCGTCTCTTGATGAATGCCCCGGATGGCGCGACGCGTGCCGATCGAACCGATGATGTCGAAGGCGTCGGTTGTGTCGGCCGGTCGGGCCATTGGACAGGGGCAGGTTTGGGAGGCATGTGACGGGCGCACCGGCGAGATTCATCGCCGGGCGCCGTTATGTCGTGCGGTAGTGCAGATCGTTCGTTGGTGTTGGTCGCGGCGGTTGTCAGAGCAGCGGCTGGCGCGAGCGGTCCTTGAGCAGCAGGATCGTGACGAGCCCCACGGCGGCACCGAAGATGCCGTAGTACACGACGGCGAGCTTGTCGCCCGTCCAGCCGATGAGCAGCGTGGCGATGGCGCCGGCGAATCCGCCGAAGATCATCACGGCGAAGTTGTAGCCGATGGCCATCGACGTGGCGCGCACCCGCGAGGGGAACAGTTCGCACACGAACGCGCAGTAGGAGCCCTGGAACAGACCGAGGGAGAGCATCAGGCAGCACTGCACGAAGATCAGCATCGGCAGCGTCGGCACGTGACTCACGGCGAGGAACAGCGGATACGCGATGATCAGGCTTATGAAGGCCGAAGCGGTCATCGGCTTCTTGCGGCCGATGGCGTCGGAGATGCGGCCCGACGCGAATGTCCCCACGATATAGGCGACGGCCGCGCACAGCGAGGCGATGACGCTGCTCTTGAACGGAATGCCCAGCGACTTCGTCGCGTAGCTCGGCATGTAGTAGTAGAAGATGTACGTGCCGATGGTGCCGTACACGGTGAGACCGAAGCCTGCCACGACCTGACGCCAGTGGACGGTGATCGATTCGAGGAACGGCGAGCGCTTCTCGGCGTGCTGATTCTTGCGGGCGTCCTTGAAGACGGGCGACTCGTCCAGACGCGAGCGCACGTAGAGGCCGACGGGCACGATCAGCAGACCGATCACGAACGGGATACGCCAGCCGAAGGCGTCGATCTGTTCGGGGGTCAGTGCCTGCGTGATACCGATCGAGACGATGGCGCCGAGCAGCATGCTGCATGCCTGCGCGATCATCTGGAAGCTGCCGTACACGCCGCGGCGCTCGACCGGTGCGTGCTCGACAAGGAATGCCGTTGCGCTACCGACTTCACCGCCAGCGGAGAACCCCTGAAGGAAGCGGCCGATGAGCATCAGCACGGGCGCGGCCATACCGATTTGTGCGTATGTCGGTGCGAAGGCGATCACAGCGACGCCGAGCGCCATGACGGAGATCGTCAGCAGGAGTGCGGCCTTTCGTCCATGTTTATCGGCGTAGGCGCCGAGGACGATACCGCCGAGCGGGCGCGTCAGAAAGCCCACACCGAAGGTCGTCCATGCTGCAAGCAACGCGGCCGTGGGGTTATCGCTGGGGAAGAACTGGCGCGCGATGTTCGCGGCGAAGAATGTGAAGACGGTGAAGTCGAACCATTCGAGCGCGTTGCCGATGGTGGATACCGCGATGATGCCGACGTCGATACGCTTTCCCGAGCGCTCGGCGACGGCGGAGTTTGCGGCGCCGTCGCGCCCAACCGAAACTTCCATGGGGATACTCCTCTTCTATGAAGTGTTTTCGTGGCAAGCCGACCGCACTCGCTTCGCCCCATTCTGCTTGTGCCAAAAAACCAATAAAAGCTAGAATTTGTGATCCGTCATCGCAATTTTTTTGATGAATTGACCGGTGAATTGGGAGACGGATTTGGTGACAGTTCGGGGGTGTTTCGGGGTTATTTCGAGGTTATTTCGGGGTTGTGCCGAGGTTATTTCGGGGTTGTGCCGAGGTTGTTTCGGGGTTGCCTTGAGGTTGCTTTGGGCGTCGGGCGAGATTGGGTCCGGGACTGGAGCGAATTCGAGGGCCGACGCCGTGTGAGTCGGTCCGGTTGGGGATATTCAACAACGAGCGAACTATGAGCAATTTGCGATTTATGAGGACGTTTGCGGCGGTCGCGAGATACGGTTCGTTCGCATCAGCCGCCGAACATCTGGCGATGACGCAGTCGGCGGTGAGCATGCAGATGCGGGCGCTGGAGGAGGAGTTCGATCACCCGCTGTTCGACCGTGTCGGGCGTTCCGTCTCGCTCAATGCCATGGGACGTGTGCTGCTGCCGCACGCCGAGCAACTGCTGACGCAATACCAGACGATGCGCATGCTGGCCGCCGGGATCGAATCGACGGCGGGACCGGTGACGATTGGCGCGGTGGAGTCAGCGGTGAGCGCACTGGCGCGAGCGGTGACACAGATCAAACAGGCGCAACCGCATCTGGAAATCCTGATTCAGACGGCGCGCTCGATAGAACTGACGGCGAAGCTCGACGCCGGCGAGATCGATTGTGCGGTGCTGGTGGAGCCGACGGGACGGCGTCCGGCGGGGGTCAGGTGGACGCCTTTGTATCGGGAGCCGTTGGTGCTACTGGCGTCCTCGGCATTGAAATCGGCGTCAGCCGCGAAGTTGCTGGAGACGGAGCGGTTTCTGCGGTTCGACCGGACACAGCGAACCGGTGCGCTGATCGATCGTGCCGTGCGACGTCAGCACGTGA
>NZ_MAOS01000067.1:0-24970 GCF_001721285.1 Pandoraea sp. ISTKB | reverse complement strand
ACCAACGACCCCCACCATGTCAAGGTGGTGCTCTAACCAACTGAGCTACGAGCCTACTGCAAGAGAACGAGATTCTAGCAAGGTTTCGTCACATCGCCAAGCGATTATTGTGCCTGCCGATCAAAAACCGCATCAAACAAGGCTTTCACGCGTTGCTGCATCGCAAGATCAAGCGCGTGAAATGGCTCGGTCGGCCGTCAAAACCGCCGACCGAGCCACCCCGCGACAACGCATCGCCTATCGCCTATCGCCTATCGCCTATCGCCTATCGCCTATCGCTTAACGCTTAACGCCGGCGCGACGACACCACCCCCGTCACCCCGGTTAGTTGCGCCAACGCACGCTGCAACTGACCGCCATCACGCACTTCCACGGTGAATTGCATGAAAGCCTGCGCCCCGCGAGATTGCGTGCTGACGCCTGTCACATTGAGCTTTTCCCGCGAAAACACTTCGGAGATATCCCGCAGCAACCCCTGACGGTCGGTCGCCTCGATCTGAATATCAACCGGATACGCGGCGACCCCACGCCCTTCCAGCACATCGGACGACCAGGCCGTCTGAATCACACGCTCCGGCGAACGCGCCTTCATCGCCTGGAAACTATTGCAGTCCTGCCGGTGAATCGACACGCCCTTGCCGCGCGTGACGAACCCGACGATCGGATCGGGCGGTGCGGGTCGGCAGCACTTCGCCAATTGCGTGAGCAACGCGCCCACGCCGACCACCAGCACACCGCTCTTCGCGCCCTGCGCCACGCTCGTGTCGAGACTCTTCTTGGCAACGAGCGTATCTTCGTCACGCGGCTCCGGCCCCGGCAAGTTGCCGGACAACGCCTGCTCCACGTGACGCAGACTGAACTCGTCCTTCGCGATGGACGCGTAAAGATCGTCCGGCGTGCGAAAGCCGAGACGCGCTGCCAGTTCCTCAAGATTGACGGACGTCTTGCCTTCGCGCTGCAACGTCTTGTCGACCAGCGTACGGCCCTGCGCGATCGTCTCTTCGAGGTCGATGGCGTTGAACCACTGCCGCACCTTCTGACGCGCACGATGGCTCTGCAAATACCCTAGCTGCGAATTGAGCCAATCCCGCGACGGCCCACCCTGCTTGACCGTGACGATCTCGACCGTCTGCCCGTTTTGCAGCGGCGTATTGAGCGGCACCATCGCGCCATCCACGCGAGCGCCACGGCAGCGATGCCCCAGCTCCGAGTGCAGGTGATAGGCAAAGTCGACCGGCGTCGCGCCCTGCGGCAACGAAATGACACGCGCCTGCGGCGTCAGCACATAGATGTGGTCATCGATGGTCGCCCGCTTGAGCTGCTCCCACGGCTGCACCGCACCTTCGGCACCGACGGTATCGGCAACATCGTCCTTCCATGCGAGCAATTGACGCAGCCACGCGATCTTCTCGTCGTAGGCCTCGTTCGCCGAAAACGCGCCGCCATAACCGCGCTGCCCGGCTTCCTTGTAGCGCCAGTGCGCCGCGATGCCGTACTCGGCAAAGTGGTGCATTTCGTGCGTCCGGATCTGCACCTCGAACGCCCGCCCGTCGTCACCAATCACTACCGTATGCAACGACTTGTAGCCGTTGGGTTTCGGACGCGAGATGTAATCGTCGAACTCTTTCGGAATCGGCTGCCACAGGTTATGGACGATGCCCAGCACCGTGTAGCAATCCTTGATGTCTTCGACGATCACGCGAAACGCCCGCACGTCGTAAAGCTCGGCAAAATCGACCGCCTTGCCGCGCATCTTCTTCCAGATGCTGTAGATGTGCTTGGGCCGCCCCGACACTTCGGCCTTCACTTCGGCGCGCGCCAGTTCATCCTGAAGACGCTGAATCGCGCCTTCGATGAACGTCTGCCGCTCGACGCGCTTTTCCTCCAGCAGCTTGGCGATCTGCTTGTAGGTCACCGGCTCCAGAAAGCGGAACGCGAGATCCTCGAGCTCCCACTTCAGTTGCCAGATGCCAAGGCGGTTCGCCAGCGGCGCATAGATTTCAAGCACCTCGTGCGGCATGTCCTCCGGCGGCGCCTTCTTTTCGGCGGCATACCAGCGCAGGGATTGCAGACGCGACGCCAGCCGGATCATCACGACACGGATGTCCTGAGCGAACGCCAGCAGCATCTTGCGCAAGCCTTCGACCTGCGACTTGCGCTCCGCCGAGGCGTCGCGATCGCGCCCGTCGGACGGCATCGCCTGCGCAGCACGGGCGCCCGCACCTGACAGACGTTGCAGCTTGCGCACATCGATCACGAGCGCAGCCACTTCCGCGCCAAACTTCTGCGTCAGTGTGGTTTGCGGATCCGGGAGGAATTCGACGGCAGAGAAAAGCGCCGCCGCCTGATGCGTCGCCTCGTCGACACGCAACGTGTCGAGAATCGCGATCATGCCGCGCGCATGCGCCATGATCGGCTCGCCGGACGAGAGCACGTTCTCGCCGCACAGCGTCGCGGCGAACGCGAGGGCGTCGTCGAGTGTGGCGGGCAAAGGTGCATCACCCACACCCGGCGTCGAGGGCGACCCTGTGGATGTCGGTGCTTGGTGTTGGTTCATGTCGGAACGCGGGGCGACCAGCGCCCCGGATATTGCGGGTCGCGCACTCAGCTTTCGCGCTGGGCGGCCACGACCACGATTTCAACGAGCATGGCAGGATCGGCGAGCAATGCCTGCACCGTGGCGCGCGGGGGGGCGTTACCGGCCGGCACCCACTCGTCCCACACCTGATTCATTTCACCGAAGTACTTCATGTCCGAGATGAAAATCTGGCAGGACAGAATCAGCGACTTGTCGCTGTTGGCCTCGCCGAGCAGACGGTCGATATGCGCGAGGACCTGACGCGTCTGACCGGCCATGTCCTGCGAGCGGTCATCGGGGGTCTGGCCGGCCAGATATACGGTGCCATTGTGCACGGCCATGTCCGACCAGCGCTTTTCGACGTAAAAACGTTGTACTGCCATGATGTAAAACTCCTCGTGTTCTTCTGACTTCGGATAAGCCACCGCACGTCGCCGCCAAGGCGAGCATCAGTCGGCATATCCCTCAAAAAACCGGCGTGCGATCTCGATCTGATCCGCATGCACGAATGTCGGCGCGTGACCCACGCCGGGGATTTCCACGGCGCGCGCATGTTGCGCGTGCGCCAGCATCTGTTCTTGCGTCTTACGTGAAAGCAGATCCGACTGCTCCCCCCGCACGACCAGCGTGCGGCCCGGGAACGCCGCCAGCGATGCCCAGAGCATGGCCTCGCCGGCCGCAATGGCCTCGGGCGGAATTGCCGCGAATGCCGCACCGATGGACGGATCGTAACGCAGCACATAACCGTCGCCATCGGCCTTGAGCAGCGGTTCGCTAAGACCAAGCCACTCCTCTCGCGTATGCGGCCCGAACGCCGACGAAATCGACCAGAGATAATCGGCGCCTTCGTCCAATGTGGCAAAACGCTTCGGAATGCCGACATATTGACCGATGCGTGCGAGTGCCCCCGCATCGATATGAGGCCCCACGTCATTGAGCAACAAGTTGCGAATCGGCGTGTCCGGCAGTCCCGCGAGCCCCATGCCGATGAGCCCGCCCATCGACGTACCGAACCAATCCACCGTCGCCACACCGAGTCGCGCAATCAACGTCACCATGTCCGACACGTATTGCGGCACCACGTAGCCTGCGGGATTCGCCAGCCAGGACGATTGCCCGCGCCCCACGACATCGGGACACACCACACGGTAGTCGTTCGCAAACACATTCGCCAGCGCGTCAAAATCGCGGCCACACCGCGTGAGACCGTGGACGCAGACCAATACCCGGGGATTGTCAGGGTCGCCCCATTCCGCGTAGGCCATGCGATGCAACCCGGAAGGACTCAGACACTGAACGTTCGATAGACGCGGCACGTGGCTCGGCATGACAGGCTCATCGGATCGGTTTCCAGACCCGAATTCTACCGCGCTTGCCGCGAACCGTAAGCTAGAATGAGGTCACTCATGAGTCGCATTGCGCCGCACCCTGCGGCCGCACTCATGGAACGCACTCATCGAACGCAGCTTCCTCCCCCACCCTCCTCCCGCACGGAGACGATGCAATGCTGAAAGGAAAAATCGCCCTCGTGACCGGCTCGACCAGCGGCATCGGTCTGGGCATGGCACAGGCGCTTGCCGCACAGGGCGCCACGCTCATCACGAACGGCTTCGGCGACGCCGACGCGGCACGCGCCGCCATCACCGCCGCAGCGGCCAAGGCTGGCCACACGGGCACACAGGTCGGCTATCACGGTGCGGACATGAGCCGCGCCAGCGAGATCGAGGCGATGATGCAATACGCCGAATCCGAGTTCGGCGGCGTGGACATTCTGGTGAACAACGCGGGCATTCAGCACGTCGCGGAAATTCAGGATTTTCCGACGGACAAATGGGACGCGATCATTGCCATCAACCTGACGTCCGCCTTTCACACCACGCGACTTGCTTTGCCTGGCATGCGCACCCGCAACTGGGGGCGCATCATCAACATTGCGTCGGTACACGGTCTTGTCGGATCGGCTGGCAAATCAGCATACGTGGCAGCCAAGCACGGCATTGTCGGCCTGACCAAGGTCACGGCGCTGGAAAACGCACAGACCGGCGTGACGGCGAACGCCATTTGCCCGGGATTCGTCCTCACGCCGCTCGTGCAGAAGCAGGTGGACGATCGCGCGGCACGAGACAAGCTCTCCGGCGACGAAGCGAAGCGCTCACTGCTTGGCGAGAAACAGCCGTCGGGTGAGTTCGTTACCCCCGAACAACTTGGCGCCCTTGCGGTCTTCCTGTGCAGCGAAGCCGCGGCGCAGGTGCGTGGCGCCGCGTGGAACATGGACGGCGGCTGGGTCGCGCAATGAGACTGCGATACTGTCGGCGCTATCAGTCGACGCCATAAGTTGGCGATATCGAAAAAATAAAACGGGCGGGGAAATCCCCGCCCGCTTTGCATTTGACGAACCAACTTCCTACTCGCACAGGCCGCCGGGGTTCAACAACTGCGGCAACCCACCCTTCGTCAATCGCGCGCTACGACCTGCTCAACGGCCAACTCCCGCCGAGCGTGCGCAGCGCTTCGCCCAACGTCAGACAGCGCTCGTATCGAGCGGTGCGCCGGTCTTCTGCGAGATTTCTTCCTTCGTCACGCCCGGTGCCAGCTCAGCCACCTTCAAGCCATCCGGCGTCACATCGATCACGCCCAGGTCGGTAATGATGCGGTTGACCACACCAACGCCCGTCAACGGCAGATCGCAAGCCTTGAGAATCTTGTGGGCATCGCCCTTGGCAACGTGCTCCATGAGCACGACCACGCGGCCGACGCCAGCGACGAGATCCATCGCGCCGCCCATCCCCTTGATCATCTTGCCCGGGATCATCCAGTTGGCGAGATCACCCTTTTCGCTGACCTGCATCGCCCCGAGAATTGCCAGATTGATGTGACCGCCGCGAATCATCGCGAACGAGTCGGCCGATGAGAAGATCGACGAACCGGGCAGCGTCGTCACCGTCTGCTTGCCTGCGTTGATCATGTCGGCGTCGACTTCGTCTTCCGTCGGGAACGGGCCGATACCGAGCAGACCGTTTTCCGATTGCAGCCAGACTTCCATACCGTCCGGCACATGGTTCGCCACCAGTGTGGGCAAGCCGATACCGAGGTTCACGTAGAAGCCATCTTCAAGCTCACGCGCCGCGCGAGCCGCCATTTCATCACGATTCCATGCCATGGTTATCTCCTTGATCTCGGCGCTTACTTGGCACGTACCGTGCGCTGTTCGATGCGTTTTTCCGGATGCGCGTTCAGCACGATGCGTTGAACGAAGATCCCCGGCAGATGCACGTCGTCCGGATCGATCGAACCGGTTTCCACCAGTTCCTCGACTTCGACGATCGTGATCTTGCCGGCCATGGCGGCCATCGGGTTGAAGTTACGGGCGGTGCGATTGAACACAAGGTTGCCGGCGCGATCGGCCTTGGCCGCTTTCACCAGCGCGACGTCGGCGCGCAGCGAGCGCTCCATGATGTATGTCTCGCCGTCGAACTCTCGCGTGTCCTTCCCTTCGGCCACGACAGTACCCACACCGGTCTTCGTAAAGAACGCCGGAATGCCCGCGCCGCCAGCGCGCAGCTTCTCGGCCAGCGTGCCTTGCGGCGTGAATTCCAGCTCGAGTTCGCCCGCCAGATACTGGCGCTCGAATTCCTTGTTCTCGCCCACGTACGACGAAATCATCTTCTTGATCTGACGCGTCTCGAGCAGCAGACCGAGGCCAAAACCATCGACGCCGGCATTGTTGCTGATACAGGTGAGCCCCTTGACGCCCGAGTCGCGCAGCGCGGCGATCAGGGCCTCCGGAATGCCACACAGGCCGAAGCCACCGACGGCGAGCGTTTGCCCGTCTGCGACGACACCGGCGAGCGCCTCCTTGGCGCTGGCGTATACCTTGTTCATCGTTTGTCCCTTTCCCTCGGTTGAGAATTGAAATTATGCCGCGCTCTCACGCGTTGCGAGACTCGCGCGAACCCTCGAAATGCCACCGTCCACGCGCCTCATGCAACCACAGAGCTTACGGTGCCGCGCAAATGGGGCACAATACGTGAAATTACATATCTTCCCGCGCGCCGCGCCGCAACACGCGGCGAAGCCGCACGTGACCGACCGGATCGTACTTCCCCCATGCCGACGTTCGACTACCAGACAGCCTTTCACATCGCACCAGTGGGTCTGGTCATCTCACGCCAGCGCATCATCGAAGACTGTAACCGCCAGCTCGGCAAGATTTTCGGTTACGACCACGAAGCGCTGATCGGCCAATCCTTTCAGGTGTTGTATCCGTCGCCGAAAGAGTTCGAGCGCATCGGCGAGCGCATCCCTCCCATCATGAGCACACAGGGCGTCTATTCGGACGAGCGCATCATGCGTCGCGCCAACGGCGAATTGTTCTGGTGCCATGTCACCGGCCGCTCACTCGACGTGAACGATCCCCATGCTGCCGGTCTGTGGACCTTCGAGGACATTTCGGCCACGCGACGCGTCGCCGTCGCCCTGACCGCCCGTGAGCGCGAAATCGCTGCACAACTGGTGCAAGGCAAGACGAGCAAACAGATCGGCAAGATCCTCGAGATCAGCCCGCGCACCGTCGACATTTATCGGGCGCGCCTGATGCAAAAATACGGCGCCGGCACGGCGACCGAACTTGTCCAGCGACTACTCGGCAACTAACCCCAATCTCCCCCGTGCATCACGGGGGTGGAGGGGGCGGGAACATTACTCCCCGGCAAACAAGGTCCTTACGGCCTGCGGCAACGGTACCGACTTCTCGGCCTGATAGTTCACCCATACGATCTTGGCGCCGCCCTCGGCCACGAGGACGTCGGGCAGATCGGCGCGGCGCAGTTCGAAGCGCGTGTCGACGCTGCTGCGCCCGGGTTCACCGATGAACATACGGCAGTCGATATCGCCCGGGTAACGCAACTGACGCAGAAACGTCATATTCGCGTTGACGATGACCGGCCCCTCTCCCGTCTCACGCTCTTCCGACGCGATATCGAGCGTCTCGAGCCACGAAATACGCACCTGCTCCATGTAGCGGAAGTACACGGTGTTGTTGACATGCCCGAAGGCATCCATATCGCCCCAGCGAATGGGCATGCTCATTCGGAAGACTTCCTTGAACTCTGACGACACTGCAAATTCCTCATGATCAAAAACAGCGCCCTGCCGAGAAATGACAAGGCGTCATGAGAATGAAGTGTAGCGCCTCGGCCCGGGCGGTGCGCGTCACGCCATGGGGATTGGCTTCGAGAAGGTGTCTTTTCAGATTTGCTGGAGAGCGCCGCCTCGGAAGATTCCGAAGCGGCGGCGCGGGATCGGCCCGAGGCCGTGAGCGCTACTTGCGAACGCCGCCGGCCTGGGTCGGGGTCTGGGGCTTGCTGGCCATCGAATCGTCCTTGACCGCGGCTTCCGCCTTTTCGACCAGATCCCGCCCGACGAGCGCCTTCCACTTGGCATAGACCGGACGCGTTGCATCGACAAAGCGCTGACGCTGCTCGGGCGTCAGTCGGGTGACCTTCACACCGCGCGCCTCCAGTTCATCCCACATGCCCTGCCCGGTGCTCAGCAGATCCTCGCGAGCGAGCGTCACTTCGAAGCGGGCCGCTTCCATCGCTGCATCGCGCACGATGTCTCGATCCTGCGGCGACCAGCTATCCCAGACTTGCCGATTGACCACGAAGACGATCGGGTCGGCCACGTAATCCCACACGGTGATGTAGCGCTGTCCGGCCGTATCGAGCTTGGCGTTGTTGAAAATCGTGATCGGATTTTCCTGACCGTCGATCTTGCGCGCGCGCAGCGCGCGAATCGCCTCACCCCACGTCATCTGGGTCGGCGCCGCGCCCAATGCCGTGAAAATGTCGTTGAACAGCAGGGAGCCCACCACACGGAAACGCAGCCCGCGCATATCGTCCGGCGATCGGATCGCACGCCGCGAATTGCTCAGTTGGCGAAAGCCGTTTTCCCCCCACGCAAGCGGCACGACGCCCTGCTCTTCCACGCGACGAAACAGCTCGCGCCCGACGTCGCCCTGTGTCAGCGCGTCGACGGAACGATAGCCGCGCAGCAGGAACGGTAGCGAGAAAACGTTGAACTCCGGAATGGCCGACGACCAGTTGATCGTGGACCCCACGGCCATGTCGATGACCCCCTGACGCAACGCCGTGAACTCGCGCGTCTGGTCGCCGCCCATGAGCGTGGCGTTGGGATGCAGTCGAATGTTGATGCGCCCGTGAGTCCGCTCGCGCACCATGTCCGCCCAGAGTTGGGTGCCTTTGCCCCAGGGCGTGCCCGTATCGGGCACGATCGACAGCGTGTATTCGGCCTTGTAGGGTTGCGCAGCCACCGGCAGCGCGATTGCGGCGAGGGCAAGCGCGACTCCGACGAGCCCCCGCCAGCCTTGATTACGCATGTTGTCCTCGAGATGATTCGGGATCCGACGTCAACACGACGCCATTCGCGATTCCCGTAAACGTCCCGAAATTATGCGCTCGTCGTCATGAAGCTGACTGCCTCGGACAATCCCCGATTGCCGCGTGACGACTGGCCTGCGCAATCGGGAAAATCGTCTCGCGATCGGCGCGGATCGGGCGCCGCCATCGGCCCGCCCGGCCTGTCTTCACCATCTCAGCCGATGGCCAGACCGTCGTCGATGGTCATGATGGAGCCGTTGATAAATCGGGAATCGTCTGAAGCCAGAAGCAGAATCAGCCCATCGAGATCGCCCGGCTCACCCACTCGCTGACGCGGCAACATCTGAATCAGTTTGCGCCCGGCTTCAGTCTGCCAATGATCGTGATTGATTTCGGTGTCGATATAGCCCGGGCACAGCGCATTCACATTGATGTTGAAGCGCCCCCATTCGAGCGCCATCGAGCGCGTCATGTGAATGACCGCCGCTTTGCTCATGCAGTAGACGCCCAGCATGGATATCGCCCGCTGCCCGGCCACCGACGCCACATTGATGATTCGATGCTGTCGCTGCGGATCCCCCTTGCTGCGGCGGATCATGCGCTTGGCGACTTCCTGTGCGACGAAGAACGCACCACGGGTGTTCGTGTCGACGACGTAGTCGTAGTCCTGCGGCGTCACATCGACCAGCTTCTGCTGTGTCGACACCCCGGAATTATTGATCAGAATATCGATGGCCCCGGCTTCGGTCTCCGCGTGAGCGACGCCCGCGCGAATGCTGTCGTAATCGGTCACATCGAGCGGCACAACATGGGCAGCGCCGCCCTGCGACTCGATTTCCGCCCGCAACTCCTTGAGCCGCTCCACGCGGCGGCTGGCCAGCACGACTTTGGCCCCCGCCTGCGCCAGCACCTTGGCGAACTGCATGCCAAGCCCGCTCGACGCCCCCGTGACCATGGCGACTTTGCCCTCCAGATTCAGCGAACGACCCATCTTGTTCTCCCTCGTGCCTGGACCTGCATTGAACTACGGCGTTGCCGCAAGGCCCGCCGCTAGAGCTTCCTACCTACCAAACCGAACGATCGTGCTATTAATATGCGGTTGCGAGGTGAACCCCATTCCCGGAAAATGGCCGCACCCACGAATTCTAACGTTTATAACAGGAGCATCAATGGATCCCAAGCTGCTTGAGCAGTACGGCCCGAGGGAGTCGATGGAATATGACGTCGTCGTTGTTGGCGGCGGTCCGGCCGGCCTGTCCACGGCTATCCGATTGAAGCAACGCGCTCAGGAAGCGGGCAAGGATATTTCCGTTTGTGTGCTGGAAAAAGGCTCGGAAATCGGCGCCCATATTCTCTCCGGCGCCGTGATGGATCCGCGAGCGCTCACTGAACTCATCCCCAACTGGAAGGAACTCGGCGCCCCCCTCGACACCCCCGTGGTCGAAGACCGTTTCCTGTTCCTGAACGAAACCGGTGCGACGGCCACCCCGTCATGGCTGCTGCCCGCCTGCTTCCAGAACCATGGGAACTACGTCATCAGCCTGGGCAATGTCGTGCGCTGGCTGGGCCAGCAAGCCGAAGCGCTGGGCGTCGAAATCTTCCCGGGCTTCCCCGCCGCCGAGATCCTGTACGACGAGAACGGCGCGGTGATGGGCGTGGCGACCGGCAACATGGGCGTGGGCAAGGACGGCGAGCCGACCGAAAACTTCCAGCTCGGCATGGAGTTGCACGCCAAGTACACGATCTTCTCGGAAGGGGCGCGTGGCAGCCTCGGCCGTCAGTTGATGCGCAAGTTCAACCTCGACGATGGCCGCGATCCGCAGGCCTACGGTCTGGGGATCAAGGAATTGTGGGAAATCGATCCGTCCAAGCACAAGGAAGGCCTCGTCATCCACACCGCCGGCTGGCCGCTTAACGCGCAGACTTATGGCGGCTCGTTCCTTTATCACCTGCCGAACAATCAAGTCGCCGTCGGCTTCATCGTCGGTCTGGACTACAGCAACCCGTATCTGTCGCCGTTCGAAGAATTCCAGCGCTACAAGACACACCCGTCGATCCGCCACTTCCTCGAAGGTGGCAAGCGGGTCTCGTATGGCGCGCGCGCCATTACGGCCGGTGGCCTGCTGGCCTTGCCGAAGCTGGTCTTCAAGGGTGGCGCGCTGGTCGGCTGCGAAGCCGGTTTCCTGAACGTGAGCCGCATCAAGGGCAGCCACGCCGCGATCAAGAGCGGCATGATGGCCGCCGATGCGGCATTCGATGCGTTGGCGGCGGACCGTCAGCGTGACGAGTTGAGCGCCTACCCGGTCGCGTTCGAACAGTCGTGGCTGCATGAAGAGTTGAACAAGGCCCGCAACTTCAAGCAGTGGTTCAAGAAGGGGCTGACGGTCGCCACACTGATGACCGGCATCGAGCAAAAGCTGCTGGGCGGCAAGATGCCCTGGACGATTCACCGCAAGAAGGCCGATCACGAATCGCTTCTGCCGGCCGCGCAATGCCAGCCGATCGTCTATCCGAAGCCGGACGGCAAGCTCACGTTCGATCGTCTCTCTTCGGTGTTCATCTCGAACACCAACCATGAAGAGAATCAGCCGGCGCACCTGACGCTCAAGGATCCGAGCGTGCCCGTCGGCATCAACCTGAGCGAGTATGCCGGTCCGGAGCAACGCTATTGCCCGGCAGGCGTGTATGAATTCGTGAAGAACGACGACGATTCGGAGCGCTTGCAGATCAACGCGCAGAACTGCGTGCACTGCAAGACTTGCGACATCAAGGACCCGACGCAGAATATCGTGTGGGTCACGCCGGAAGGTGGCGGCGGGCCGAACTACCCGAATATGTGATGTTGTGATGCCGCCGGTTCGTCCGGCGGTTTTTGTTTGGACGTCGATGTTGACGTCGCCCGGGCAACTCGCCCGAACTGCAAGTGTCGAATTGACTCCGAATCAACGCCAAAGGCAAGGAGGCATGATGTCGAGCATTTCCTCAAGACTTTCGGGTGTGGCACTGGCCGGCACGCTCGCGCTTGCGGCAGGTGCCGCGCAGGCCAAGACGGTGAGCTACTTGTGCGATAACTCGCATGTCGCGGTGGTCGTCTATGACGATCACAATCTCGGCGGCAACGTGACGCTCTATTGGATGGGTCAGCGCGAAGTGCTCAAACCCGCACGCGCAGCAAGCGGCGAAAAGCACGTGGGACGCACCCTCATCTGGTGGAGCAAAGGCCCGGAAGGCACGCTTTATACAGCGAAGGATGAACGTCCCATCACGCAGTGCCGTGAGTGATTCGGTCGCGCGGCCCGTGCAGACGTAAAAAAACGCCAGACAATCTATTGTCTGGCGTTTTTCTTTGACGCTCGCTACGAGGACTAACGTACGAGGACTAAGGCATCGAAAGCTCGGCGCCCGGCCAGCCCTCCTGCGCGATTACTCCGGTGCGCGCGCCGGAATGACCGGCGTTTCGATATGCACGTCGCCGCATTGGGCACGGTGGCGCAGCGCATGATCGATCAGCACGAGGGCCAACAGTGCCTCGGCAATCGGCGTGGCACGAATGCCGACACACGGATCGTGACGACCAAATGTCTCCACCGTCGACGGCTGCCCTGCCACATCGATCGATCGACGTGGCGTGCGAATGCTCGACGTCGGCTTGATCGCAATCGAGACGTCGATGTCCTGCCCCGTCGAAATACCACCGAGAATGCCACCGGCATTGTTGCCGACGAAGCCTTCCGGCGTCAGTTCGTCGCCATGCTCGGAGCCCTTTTGCGTCACGCTGCGAAAGCCCGCGCCGATCTCCACGCCCTTGACGGCATTCAGGCCCATCATGGCGTGCGCAATGTCGGCGTCGAGACGATCGAACAGCGGCTCGCCCAGGCCGACCGGCACACCGGTCGCCACGACGCGCAGCTTCGCGCCCACGGAATCGCCCGCTTTGCGCAAGTCGTCCATATACGTTTCCAACTGCGGGACAACGTCGGCATTCGCAGCAAAGAACGGGTTCTGCGACACCTGCGCCCAATCGGTCTGCGGAATCTCCACGTCACCGAGTTGCGTCATGCAACCGCGCACCTGCACGCCATAACGCTCGGCAAGCCACTTCTTCGCCACAGCGCCAGCGGCCACCACAGGTGCCGTAAGGCGAGCAGACGAACGGCCGCCGCCGCGATAATCGCGCACGCCGTACTTCTGCAAATAGGTGTAATCGGCATGTCCGGGACGGAAAGTCTGGACGATGTTGCCGTAGTCCTTGCTGCGTTGATCCGTGTTGCGGATAAGCAAGGCGATGGGGGTGCCCGTCGTCACGCCCTCGAACACGCCCGAGAGAATCTCGACAGCATCCGGCTCGTTACGTTGCGTGACGTGCCGGGACGTGCCCGGGCGTCGGCGATCCAGTTCGATCTGAATGTCGGCTTCCGTCAACGCCATTCCCGGCGGGCAGCCATCGATGACACAGCCGATGGCCGGGCCATGCGATTCGCCGAAAGTGGTCACGGTAAACAGGGTTCCAAGCGTATTGCCAGACATACGGGGATCAGGTTGGGGTGGGACGGAAAGACTCTATTATACCGGCCAGGGGCCGCGCAGCTTGAGCACCTTGTCGCGCAACGACTCCGGCGTGGCCTGGGCCGGCGCAACCGGTTCACCGATCACCAGCTCCAGTCGATTCAGAATGCCGCGTTTGAACGGACGCGTCATCGCCGCCCCGCCGTGCCGGGAGAAGAAACTGCCCCAGAGCCCGCGCAACGCCATCGGCACGACCGGCACCGGCGAGCGCTCGATAATGCGTTGCACGCCTTGCCGGAAAACTTGCAGATCCCCCGACGCAGTCAACTTGCCCTCGGGGAAGATGCAAACTACCTCGCCTGCCTCAAGCGCGTTGGCAATTTGCTCATAGGCCCGCTCGAGCCCGGCCGCATCCTCATGGGCTGGCGCAATCGGAATTGCGCCCACGGTCCGGAAGAACCACGAGAGCACAGGGATGCGAAAAATCCGTTGATCCATCACGAAACGCACGGGACGCCGGATCGACGCGCCAATGACAACCGCGTCGGCAAAACTCACGTGATTGCACACGAGCACACAGGGCCCCTCATCGGGAATCTGCTCGGCGCCTTTGACGTCGATGCGGTAGATCGTGTGCAGCATGAGCCACATGACGAACCGGATCAGGAATTCCGGCAACAGCGTGTACAGATAGACGGCGACCAATGCGTTGAGGATCCCCGTCACCAGATACAGCTGATCGATCGTGAACCCGGCCTTGGTGAGCGCCATCGCCATGAGCGCGGACACGACCATGAACAGCGCGTTGAGAATATTGTTGGCCGCGATGATGCGAGCCCGATGCGACGGTTTGCTGCGACTCTGGATCAGCGCATACAACGGCACGCTGTAAAAGCCACCGAACATCGCCAGCAGGAACAGATCCGCCAGCACACGCCAGTGAGCAGGCCGCGAAACGAACTCGCCGACCGTCAAGAGCGACGCCCCTGCGGCACCGCCACGGCTTGCGAAATACAGATCGACGGCAAAGACCGTCATGCCGATCGAGCCGAACGGCACCAGCCCGATTTCCACCTTGCCGCCGGAGAGGCGTTCGCACAATAGCGAGCCCACGCCAATGCCCACGGAGAACATGGCAAGGAGCAACGTGACGACGTCCGGACTCGCGCCGAGTACGTCGCGCGCGAAATTGAAGAACGAGGCGAGGAACGTTGCACCGAGAAACCAGAGCCAGGAAATGCCGAGCAGGCTCTGAAATACCGCGCGATCCTCACGCGCAATACGTAGATTTCGCCACGTCTCGCTGAACGGGTTCCAGTTGATGCGCAGATCCGGTTGCGCGGCCGGCGTTTGCGGCACCCACGTCGATACGACGCGCCCCAACACGGCGACGCCGATGCACACGCCTGCGATCCAGGGCAGCGCGCCGGCCCCTGCGCCCGCCATCTCTCCCCCGATGATCGTGCCCAGAAGAATCGCCACGAACGTGCCCATTTCGACAAGTCCGTTCCCTCCGACCAGTTCATGGTTGGCGAGATGCTGAGGCAAATAGGCGTATTTCACCGGTCCAAACAGGGTCGAATGCAGCCCCATCAGGAAGGTGCAGGTATAGAGAAGCGGCGCGCTCGTCCAGACGAAACCGGCCGCCCCCACTACCATGATGGCGATTTCCAGCGTCTTGACGAATCGAATCAGACGCGCCTTGTCCCACTTGTCGGCAATCTGTCCGCTAGTCGCCGAAAACAGCAGGAACGGCGCAATGAAAATCGCCGAAATCAGGAACGCGGCCGTCTTGCCGTCGACGTCCTGAAACAGCGATGCGTGGTAGGTGACAAGCGACGTGAACGCGATTTTGAACACGTTGTCGTTCATCGCGCCCAGAAACTGCGTCCAGAAGAACGGCGCGAACCGACGCTCTCTCAGCAGTCGTGATTGGTGGCCGTCGCCGCGAGCCTCGCGCTGACTGGCCTCACTCACTTTGCGTTTTCCGCTTCCTCGGCAGGCCAGTCGCGAATGTAGGCCTTAAGCATGCGGTTCTCGAAGGATTGCTCCTCGACGACCGCACGCGCCACGTCGTAGAACGAAATCACGCCCATGAGCGTGCGGTTCTCCATGACGGGCAAATAACGGGCGTGACGCTCGAGCATCATGCGGCGCACTTCGTTCACGTCGGTCTCGGGCGTGCACGTGAGCGGATGGTCATCCATGATCTTGCGAATCGTGGAGCCGCCGACCGTGCCACCGTTCTTGCTGATCGTGTTGATGATTTCGCGGAACGTGAGCATGCCCACAAGATCGCCGAACTCCATGACGACCAGCGAACCGATGTCGTGCTCCGCCATCGTGTCGACGGCATCGGCCAGCGACGTTTCCGGGGTCACGGTGAAAAGGGTGTTGCCCTTTACTTTCAGAATGTCAGACACACGCATGGCACACACTCCTCATTGTGTTGCTCGGGCAATTCGCGGTACCTCGCAGCAATTCGCGCCGATGTGCGACGAAGCGCTCTCGCCGAACTTCGGCTTGCGAGACGGATGACCGACGCGTACGCCCGTTGTCTCCGCGTCAAATAGGGATTGAAACCTGTTCGATGGATGCTATCGGAAAGCGTCCGAAAAGGAAAGGTGAAAGACGCTCGCATGACCGCTCGGCGCGGGTTTTCAGGCGATTCCGCACCCGTGATAAGACAACACCTTACCCCCGACATCGGACAACACCGCAATTTCCCTGATGGGCCAGATAAAGGCTGCCGGAGCGCACGAAGGTGGTGCTAGGATTGCCGTATACGTAAAGCCTGCATCACGAGTCAGCCCGGTCAGCGCTCATCACTCAAGCGCCCACTTCACGCCATCAGCGAGGCCCTCTCCGACATGTCAGTTCCGCACTTCGACACGCTTGCCCTGCACGCCGGGGCCGCTCCCGATCCTGCCACCGGCGCACGCGCCACGCCGATTTACCAGACCACGTCGTTCGTTTTCTCCGATGCCGATCAGGCTGCCGCCCTGTTCAACATGGAGCGGGCCGGACATGTGTACTCGCGCATATCCAACCCGACCAATGCCGTATTCGAAGAGCGCATGGCCGCACTGGAAAACGGCGTCGGCGCCATCGCGACAGCAAGCGGTCAGGCCGCATTGCATCTGGCCATCGCCACGCTGATGGGTGCGGGCTCGCACATCGTCGCGTCAAGTGCGCTCTATGGCGGCTCACATAATCTGCTGCATTACACGCTGCGCCGTTTCGGCATCGAAACGACCTTCGTTCGCCCCGGCGATCTGGACGCGTGGCGCGCCGCGGTCCGGCCGGAAACGCGTCTGTTCTTCGGCGAAACGCTCGGCAACCCGGGGCTCGACGTGCTCGATATCGCCCAAGTCGCCGGCATTGCGCACGACGCCGGTGTGCCGCTGCTTGTCGACAGTACGTTCACTACGCCGTGGCTCATCCAGCCGTTCGCGCATGGGGCTGACTTCGTCTATCACTCGGCGACCAAGTTTCTGGGCGGACATGGCACGACCATCGGGGGCGTGCTGATCGACGGCGGAACCTTCGATTTCGAGAAGAGCGGCAAATTTCCCGAGCTGACCGAACCGTACGACGGCTTCCATGGCATGGTCTTCGCCGAAGAAAGCTCCGTTGCCCCCTTCCTGCTGCGCGCACGTCGCGAAGGATTGCGCGACTTCGGCGCGTGCCTGCATCCGCAAGCGGCATGGCAACTATTGCAGGGTGTCGAGACGTTGCCGCTTCGCATGGCGCGACATGTCGACAACGCACGCCGTGTGGTGGAATTTCTGGCGGGTCACGAAGCGGTGGCCAGTGTGGCCTACCCCGAGTTGCCATCGCACCCGGACTACGCGCTGGCCAAGCGACTGCTGCCTCGCGGCGCCGGTGCGGTGTTCAGCTTCAATCTGAACGGCGATCGTGAAGCCGGCAAGCGTTTCATCGAGTCGCTGCAACTGTTCTCCCATCTGGCAAATGTGGGAGATGCCCGCTCGCTAGTCATTCACCCGGCGTCCACGACACACTTCCGCATGGACGCTGCCGCTCTCGCCGCTGCGGGGATCGGCGAAGGCACGGTGCGTCTTTCCATTGGGCTCGAAGACCCCGACGACCTGATCCAGGACCTCAAGCGCGGCCTGAAGGCAGCCGTCAAATCGTCCACGAAGGGGCAGGCCCGATGAACTTCGAAATCGCAGGCAACAACCTTTACGCCTATACGGCGGGCAAGGCGATGAACCCCGCGCAGCCCACGGTCGTCTTTCTGCATGGCGCGCAACACGATCACAGTGTCTGGGGCTTGCAAAGCCGGTACCTCGCGCATCACGGCATGAACGTACTCGCCCTCGATCTGCCCGGACATCATCGAAGCACCGGGGCGCCCCTCGAAACCATTGGCGAGATGGCGGACCGCGTGGTCGATGTACTGAATGCCGCCGGTATCGAGCGTGCCGTCTGGGTCGGTCACAGCATGGGATCGCTGATCGCGCTGGACGCCGCGGCGCGACACCCCGACCGCGTCTCGCGCATCGCGCTCGTCGGCACGGCGTATCCGATGAAGGTCTCCGACACGCTACTCACGGCCGCCGCAGAACGCGAGCCCGAGGCCATCGCACTCGTCAACGCGTGGTCCCATAGCACGCTCGCGGCCAAACCCTCGGCGCCGGGCCCGGGATTCTGGACGTGGGGCGGCAATCAGCGATTGATGGAGCGCGTGGCGCAGCGCAATCCGGCGAAGGTGTTCCTGACGGATTTCATCGCCTGTAATTCGTACGATCTGGGTACGGAGGGGATCGCGAGCATCCAATGTCCGGTGCTTGCCGTGTTAGGGCGGCGTGACCAGATGACACCGCCGCGCGCAGCACAGGCGTTGCTCGACGCCTTGCGCAACGCGGGTGCCCCGGTAACGGTGGAGATCGTCAACGCGGGGCACGCGATCATGACGGAGCAACCGGACGCCCTGCTCGATGCCCTCAAGCGATTCGTGCGAGACTGAGCGCGTCACCTTCGCCATTCAGGACAAGGAGGCTTGCCATGACCGAGGAACAGAAGCCCGCACCGTCGGCGCAAACCTTTGACCGGTTTGCAGACTTTTACCCGTTTTATCTCGGTGAGCACCGCAACGCCACCTGCCGTCGTCTGCACTTCGTCGGCTCGTGGGGTGTTATCGCCTTGCTGGTGACGTTCGCCGTGACAGGCAATGCCTGGTGGCTGCTCGCGGCGGTGGTATGCGGTTACGCGTTCGCCTGGGTCGGTCACTTCTTCTTCGAAAAGAACCGCCCAGCCACCTTCCGCCATCCGATCTACAGCCTGATGGGCGACTGGGTAATGTTTCGCGATATCTGCGTGGGCCGCATCAAACTTTAGCGCGCAGACGGATGGGGCTCGCGTTCGCGATCCGTGCGTGCCTTATCTGCCGCATCTGCCACATCTGCCGCGACGCCTTCGCCGTCATCGTTGACGTCGCCATCGTCGCTATCGTCATTGGCGTCGCTGACCGAAGGGTCACGCGGCAAGGCGTCGGCCAGCGGCACATCCCACTTGCCTTCGCGCAGGATGTCGGCCACGTGGGCACCATCGAGCGCGTGACGCTCCATCTGCCGCGCCAGTTCGTCGACGTTGAGCGCCAGTTGGGCCACCAGCGGTGAGAGCGTGGTCGTGCGTGGATTGGCTAACAGCAGCCATCGCTCGGCGGGAGGCTGCATGGTGAGACGCCCCACCCACCCCATGCGCTCAAGCCGACAAAGCAGGTCGTTGGCGTGCTCCAGACTCGTGCGCATGGTGCGCGCCAGTTGCTGTGTCGTGAACCCGCCGCCGCCGGCTTCACGGTCCTGATTGAGCAGATGGATGAGCGTGAGGCCATCGAGCAGATCGCTGCCCGGGAAGCGCGGATACTGGAAATGTCCAAGCCGCAACGCCGGCAATACGGACGTGATCGTCGCACCTAACAGTGCCACCAGCCACGACAGGTAAATCCATAGCAGGAAGATCGGCACCGCCGCGAATGCCCCATAGACGGCCGTGTAGGTCGGGAATTGACGGATGTACATGCCGAAGCCGCGCTTGGTCAGATCGAATGCCAGCGCCGCCACCACACCGCCGACCAGCGCATCGCGCCAGTCCACCTTGCAGTTCGGCATGTAGACGTACATCAGCATGAACGCCACGCTCGTGAGCGCCAGCGGAATCAGGCTCAGCATTGACGCCACCGCAGGCGGCAGTGTGCTCACCAGCGACATCGACTGGCTAAAGACGTACGAACTGATCGACAGACTCACGCCGAACAGCAGCGGCCCGAGCGTGAGGAGACTCCAGTAGATGAGCAGACGTTGCGCCAGCGGACGCGGACGCGGCACGCGCCAGATCACGTTGAATGCCGATTCGATCGTCATCAACGTCAACACGGCCGTGACCAGCAAACCGATCAGGCCGAATGCCGTCAGGCTTTTTGCCTTCGACGCGAACTGATTGAGATAGTTGAAGATCTGCGCGTTGACGCTCTCCGGCATCAGATGTTCGAGCAGGAAGCCCTGCAAGGCGTCGCGAAACGAATTGAAAATCGGGAAGGCCGTGAACAGCGCAAACGTCACGGCGAACAGCGGGACGATCGACAGGATCGAAGTGAACGTCAGACTGCCTGCGACTTGCGGAATCCGGTCGTCCTGCGCCCGCGCAAGCGCGTACGTCAACAGTTGGCGAACGTTATTCCAGTTGATGCGGGACAGTTTGAGCAAATCGGGCTCCGTAGTGAATGCCGGCGCGGTGTCACCACGCGCAAGGGAACGTGCGAACGTGGGAACGCGGGAGAGTCATGCGTCGAACGTACGTCAACGATGCGCTTACGCACGCTGACATACCGTAACGCCATGAGGAACGCCCTATAATACCCGCACTTTTCGCGGGCTTTTCAGTCCGAACCCAATGTTTTGGCCGGTTCACCACCGACTCGACCGCTTCGATTTCATGACCGAAATTCTCGTCCTGTACTACAGCCGTCACGGCACGACCGCACAACTCGCGCAATGCATCGCTGCGGGCATCGACAGCGTGCCCGGCGCGCAGGCACGGGTGCGCACCGTTCCTGCCGTGTCGACGGTATGCGAAGCCAGCGCACCGGACATTCCCGATAGCGGCCCGCCTTATGTGGAACTGCGCGATCTCGAAGAGTGCGCCGGTCTGGCGCTGGGCTCCCCGACACGCTTCGGCAACATGGCCGCCGCGTTGAAATATTTCCTCGACGGCACCACGCCGCAGTGGCTCTCGGGCGCGCTCGCCGGCAAGCCGGCCTGCGTCTTCACGTCGAGCGCCAGCCTGCATGGCGGTCAGGAAAGCACGCTGCTGTCGATGATGATCCCGCTCTTGCACCACGGCATGTTGCTTATGGGCCTCCCCTACACGGAGCCTGCATTGTCCAGCACGCGCACCGGCGGCTCGCCTTACGGCGCGACACACTTCGCGCACGACGGCAACCCGCTCTCGGCAGACGAACGTCAATTGGCGTCGGCCCTCGGCGCGCGACTCGCACGCGCGGCCAGCAAGCTGGCAGAATAAGCGTTTGCTAAGCGTGAACGGCGGCGGCACCGATTTGCCGATGTCCCCTGTCGGGCGACGGATCGGAGATTGGCGTTAGCGGCCAGCGTTATAGGGTGGCGGTAACGGGTGGCGATAAGGGACGGCGAGCGAACAAGCGGCGCCACGCCCCCCCGGCCAGCCCGGTCACCACGCGCCATCACGCCTCACTCCGCAGTACTCAAGGCCCACGAGACAAGCCCATGACTGCTACACCGCCCGATCTGCCGCAAGACGTTACCCGTCAGGACACGCCCCCGCACACCTCGGCGAACCGCGCGCACTGGCTGCGACGCGTGAGCATCGCGAGTCTGCTGGCGTTGATTGCGCTGTCGGTGGCGTGGGAATTGTGGCTCGCGCCGCTGCGTCCCGGCGGCTCGTGGCTGGTGCTCAAGGCATTGCTTCTGTTGTTGCCGCTGCGCGGTGTGCTGCGCGGCAATCTGTACACGCTTCAATGGTCGAGCATGTTCATCCTGCTATTTCTCGCGGAAGGCGTAGTACGCGGGATGTCCGATACCGGGGCGTCCGCCTCACTGGCCTGGATCGAGACGGCGCTCTCGCTCGTCTTCTTTTTCGCCACGGTCTTTTACCTGCGCCCCTACAAGCGCGCGGCGAAAGCACGTGCGGCAGCCGCCCGTTAGCCGTCGCCCGCTATCGTTTCAGACCGCATCCACCGATCAGCCGTCACGCCGCTCACGTCTCCCACGTCCTCACGCTGCTCATGTCCGCGCCGTCAGCTTCGCCCGCCTCGACTGAATCAACAGCGGGCTGCGCGATCTCAGGCCAGGCAAGGCCCCCACTGCCATGAACCACGCCGAATTCCTCACCGCCTGCCGCGACCTGCTGGGACGTGACCATGTCCTGGAAGCGGCCACCGACACCAGCGCCTACCTCACGGATCAACGCAAGCGCTATGTCGGCAATGCCCTCGCCGTGCTGCGCCCGGCTGACGCAGCACAGACCGCCGCACTGGTGCGTCTGTGTGTCGCGCACGGTGTACCGATGGTGCCCCAAGGCGGTAACACAGGCCTCGCGGGAGGCGCGACACCCGATGCGAGCGGACGCCAGGTCGTCATCAGCCTGCGTCGTCTGGACCGCATCCGGCAAGTCGACGCCGATAACATGACCCTGACCGCCGAGGCTGGCTGCCTGCTCGCCAACGTGCAGGCAGCCGCCGCCGCAGTCGAACGACTCTTTCCGCTGAGCCTCGCGGCAGAAGGCAGTTGCACCATCGGTGGCAATCTCGCGACGAATGCGGGCGGCACCGCCGTGCTGCGTTACGGCAATGCGCGCGAATTGTGTCTCGGGCTCGAGGTCGTGACGCCACAAGGCGAGTTGTGGGACGGACTGCGCGGTCTGCGCAAGGACAATACCGGTTACGACCTGCGCGATCTCTTCATCGGCGCGGAAGGCACGCTCGGCCTCATTACCGCCGCGACGCTCAAGGTCTTCGCGCAGCCGGCGGCCCGCATGACTGCGCTTGCCGCACTCGACAGCCCTGCTGACGCCCTCGCGCTACTCAATCTCGCCCAACGCATGGCGGGTCCGTTGCTCACGGGCTTCGAGCTGATGTCGGACTTTTGCCTGAAGCTCGTCGCGACGGTGTTCGAGCAGCAGCGATACCCGTTCTCGCAACCGTACGCCCAGGCTGTCCTGCTGGAGCTTTCCGACAACGAGAGCGAAGCCCACGCCCGCGACCTGCTCGAGCGAGTGCTGAACGACGCCATCGAACAAGGGATCGTGCGCGACGCCGTTGTCGCGAGCAACCTCGCGCAGTCCAACGCGCTCTGGCATTTGCGCGAGAGCATTCCGCTCGCGCAATCGGCCACCGGCCTCAACATCAAGCACGATATCGCAGTGCCGGTCTCGCAAGTGCCTGCATTCATCGCGGCCACCGACCCCATCGTCCAACGCATCGCGCCCGGCGCTCGCATGGTGACGTTCGGCCATCTCGGCGACGGCAATCTGCACTACAACGTCATGGCGCCCGAAGGCGTCGATCCTGCCGCCTTCCTCAAACAGTTTCAGGCACCCGTGACGTCCGCCGTGCACGACAGCGTGCATGCGCATCGCGGCACCATCAGCGCGGAACATGGACTCGGTCAGTTCAAGCGCGAGGCGGCGGCCGCTTACAAATCGCCGGTAGAGCTTTCGCTGATGCGCGCGATCAAGACCGCCCTCGACCCGCTCGGCCTGATGAATCCTGGCAAGGTGCTGCCCGACTGAGTGATCAAGCGGACCCGCGTATTCGGGGCACGCAGCCTCGACCTCAGCCCCAACGCATCGCGCCAGGCGATTCGCATCAAGAAATCGCCAAAATTTGAAGAAATGTCGTCAATTTTGCGACAAAAAGCCGCGAAATACCGCCATTTTCTTTACATGGGTGCACCGAACCCCTAGAATGGCATCTTTCCAATTACGACGGAGTTTTCCGTGGGCAGTTGCTCTAGTAGCACGCAAGCGTCGGCAATGACCGGCGACGCGTTGGCCCGGTAACCCGCAGTCGTCCTCGACTGCCGCTGCCGGTCCCAATGCCGCAGCGGTAGTGCATCGATCGCACCGAGTTCCGATGACGCCAGCGTCATCCGCTTCTTCCGGCAGCGATCTCTCGATCTCGCAATCACGCGACTCGTTTTCCCGCATCTACCCCGCAGTTCAGCGTTTGTTTGACGGATGGGGACACCTCGTCCGGCACAAGGCACGCTCCAGGCGCTATTGCGCGTCCGACATCTCACCGTCGCTCGCATTCAGCACCGAAAGCCTGCCGACGCTTGCGTCGAATTCATGTATTGCATGGCGTCTCGTACGTTCTCGTCCCGGTTGACCCCGGACGGGGCCATCACGAGCCCCGATGCGACACATCGCCAAGCCCCGGCATCCGCCGTCTCAGGCCCTTGATTCAGGAGGACACCATGACGCTGCAAATGCTTATCCCCTCGCTGTTCGACCGCGCTCGCGCCCGGCTGGCGCCCAACGCCGCAGCCTCGACGCCAACCGCAGCCCAGGCCAGCGACGCACACCTGCCTCATTCGCCGCAGTACCGGCTGGTCGTCCTGACGCTGGCATCGAAGGCTGATACCATCGACGCGACCGTCCGCGACGCACTGCGCACCCAGCGCATTGCGCCGGAAATGGCGACCCGCACGGACCGCTCGGGCGGTTACCTGCTCGAACTCGATTACGTGCTGCGGTGCGAGCGCAATCGTCGCGCCGCGCTCGTGCACCTCGTCTCGACACTCGGCGACACCGCAGGCGTGCGCGCGATCCGCTGGGAAACGGCACCGAATCTCTCTGCACGCTAACCCAGTCGCTCCCTCGATCCGTCGGCCCGCCACATTTCGACGCTCCCGCGTCGTGGTGTGGCGGGCCGATTGTCTGTCAAGATTACGGACACACTCAAACCTGTACGTTCACGTACAGGTTGTGCTAATATTCGTGCCATCATTCGATCGGAGGCACGTTCATGCCCGCAGATCCTTCATCCCCAGCCTCATCACCCGACGTCGACACCTCGTTCGACGACACGTCAATGCTGAGCGTCGGCCAGGCGGCCGCTGCGCTCGGCGTCACGGCCCGCACGCTGAAGTACTACGAAGAGCTGAATCTCGTCGTTCCGGCCCGCAGCGGCGGACGTTACCGGATGTACACGCAAGCCGATCTGGCCACGTTCGGCCGCATCCTGCGCATGCGCTCGCTGGGCTTCTCGATTGCTGCCATCACGGAAATGCTCAAGCGGCCGCGCCGGATGGTCGAAGCCGGCAAGTCGCGCATGAATGAGGAAGACCTCCAGGTGGTGCGCGAGGCGCTGACGTCCCAACTCGACACCCTCCGGGAACGCACCGCACAGGTTCGACGCGAGTTGCGCGAGGCGGAAAAGCTCGAAGCCCAGATCGCACACGACCTCCAGTACATCGAGCAACGGCTT
>NZ_MAOS01000066.1:0-26380 GCF_001721285.1 Pandoraea sp. ISTKB | reverse complement strand
TCGCCGGAAGTCCGCCGTGCGCGGGCGTCGCCCCCAACGCGCCGGTCGGCCCCAAGGCTGGCTGCGCGGGGAGCACCCCATTTGCCCCGATCGGCGCACCGACGGGTCCACGCGTACTGACAACCGTGACGCGCGGCGCGACAGGCGCTGGCCCGTTCGCCCGTCCCGCACCGGGATTGCGGACCTGCTGACCATTCTGGCCGAACACCAGCGGCGCACCGCCAGCGTTCGGTACGGCGTGCAGATTGCTCGTCAGCTCGCGCGACGGGGCGCCGCGCACGACCGGCGCACGCGTCGCCAGCACCTGCCGGTTGAATACGCCCGCCGGCGGTGCACCTGCTGCCGGACGACTATTGCCGAACACGCTTTGCTGAACCGGCGCCACGCCCGGCGTATTCCCCACACGCCACGTCTGCGTGCCGCGCGGCGGTGCCGCCAGCGCCGCCGGGGCGCCAACGGCGCGTCCCTGCACGAACGCCTGTGCAGGCATCGTCGACACGGCGCCGCGCACGTTACGGTTCACGTAGACGTTATTGATATTGGTGATGTTGTTGGTGATATTCGTCGTGCGCACGATCGTCGATCGATTGATGTTCGTGACGTACGACGAACTGGCGTGGTACGCCGGACGGTACGGGTCGTGCGGCCCGAGCGCGAACCATGCAAGCCCGACACCGCCGGCCGCAAACGATACGCCCCACTGGTTGCCGCCACTGTTGCCGCCGACCCAGCCGACCAGCGCCGGCGCATAGACCGGACGCACCGCCACCGGCCCCGGCACCCAGCACCAGCGCGCATCGACGTAGGCCCAGCGCCCGTAGTGATAAGGCGCGAAGCCCCACGGCGCCTCGTCCACCCAGGTCCAGCCCCACGGATCGACCCAGACCCAGTGGCCCGTGCGATACGGCGCCCAGCCCGACGGCACGTTCGACGGCACCCACACCGAGCCGTAACTCGACGTCTCCTGCCACGAACCGTAGTCGTCGAGGCTCTCGAAGCCGGTCATGTCACGCGGCACGTAGCGCGCGGACACCGAGGCGTCCTCACGGGCATCGCGATCGCGCATCCACTGATCGAAGACGTCGGCCACGAGCGGGCCGGTCTGTTGCTGCGTCAGGTTCTGGCCGACGAATGCCACACGCTGCCCTTGTTGCAGCGGTACCGACGCGCCCTGCCCGTACGCCGTCCCCGCGCCACGCCAGACACTCACCGTCGTCACGCCATTCGGATCGACGTCGACGCGATATTCGCCCGCCTGCGAGGGCACGAACGCCAGATTCGGCGTATCGATCTCGTACGGCTGATTCGGGTCGAAGCTGCGCAGACGCACGCCCACCGTGCCCTGCGTTACGTTCAGTTGCACATTCTGGTCGGTCACCGCCGAGAGCGTGACGCTCGTCGAAGCGCCCATGCGCACCGCCGTGCCGCCCACGTGCATCTCCGCACGGCTGTTGCGGTCGACCCAGACGGCGTCGCCCGTGGTGAGCGGCCGGTTGCGGTCGGCGTAGCGCCACTCGCTGTTGCCGGAAGACGAATAAGGCGCGTAGGTGACGGTGCCGTCGAACTCGCTCAGGCGGGCTACCCGCCCGGGAGGATCGGCGCTCTGCGCCTGTGCGAGCGCAGGCAACCCCGCCGCCCCCAGCACACCCAGCGCCAGCCCGACGCCGAGAGAGCGAACCATCGTTCGCCAGGAAATCAGGGATTTCATAAACACTCCGGGCCCTTTTCGATAGGCACACCGTATGTGGCGTTCGTCATGACATCGGTCACATCGTCGGTCATCGGGTCGGTTCGCCACCGTGTGATTCTGTCCGAATCCTCGGGCGCGCATCGGGCGTCGGACGACGGCCGGCGCACCACGAGGGACACCTTGAGCGTAAGCCCACCGCGTGTGACAGCGTGTAAAGGAATGCTACGGGGTTGTAACCGAATCCGTGCTGGCTCAGTGCCAACTTAGTGCTGACTGAGCGCGTTCGAGAGCAGCTTGGCGGTGATGTCGACGATGGGGATCACGCGTTCGTAGGCCATGCGCGTCGGCCCGATCACGCCGAGCGTACCCACGACCTGACCGTCGACTTCGTAGGGCGCGGTGACGACCGTCATTTCTTCGATGGGCACGAGGCTCGACTCGCCGCCGATGAAGATCTGCACGCCGGACGCCCGGCTCGACACGTCGAGCAATTGCAACAGGCCGGTCTTGGACTCGAACACGTCGAACAGCTTGCGCAGCCGCTCCATGTTCGACGACAGGTCTTCCACGCCCAGCAGATTGCGCTCGCCCGAGATCAGCACGCTCTCGCGCGTGGTGTCGGCCATCGCATCGCTGCCGGCCTGCACCGCCGCCTGCATCAACGCGCTCATGTCCGAGCGCAGGGCGTCGAGTTCGCCACGCAAGTAAGTGCGCACGTCGTCGAAGCTGTGGCCGCCGAAGTTGGCGTTCAGATAGTTCGCCGCCTCGACCAGTTGCGCCGGGGAATAGTCCTTTTCCGTCAGGATGATGCGGTTCTGCACGTCGCCGTCGGGCGTGACGATGATCAGCAGTACGCGCTTGTCGGACAGGCGCAGGAATTCGATATGGCGGAAGGTCTGGCTGCGGCGCGGCGTGAGCACCACGCCCGCGAACTGAGACAGATGCGAGAGCACCTGTGCGGCAGACGCGACCAGTTGCTGCGGCCCGGCCGGTTGCAGGCTCGTCTGCACTTGCGACGCCAGATGGTGCACGGCCTCTTCGAGCGGGCGCACCGAGAGCATCGTGTCGACGAACAGACGGTAGGCGCGCGGCGTCGGCACACGGCCCGCAGACGTATGCGGGCTGGCGACGAACCCCAGTGCTTCGAGGTCGGCCATCACGTTGCGGATGGTCGCCGGGGACAGGTCGAGTCCCGAATAACGCGAAAGCGTACGCGAACCGACCGGCTGGCCATCGGCGATGTACCGTTCGATCAGGGTTTTGAGAAGCGTTTGCGCACGTTGATCTAGCATGGCAAAAATTGTAACGCGAAACGTAGGTACGCGGCGCACGGTGAACCCTGACACGAGAACCGTTGCAGGCCGTGCGTGCCGATGGTTGCTGTCATCGACTTATGGTGTAATGGCGGCATGAAAACTGGGAGCCCCTTCAAGACCGTGGCGCTCGTCGGGAAGTACCATGCCGACGGCGTTGCCGAACCACTGCTCACGCTTGCGGCATGCATTGCCCAGCGCGGGCATCACGTCGTCTTCGAGCGCGATACGGCGCACAACATCGGCGCCGGCGCCGATCCGTACGGCACGCTCGACATTCAGGAGATCGCCGCCCAGGCCAATGTGGCCGTGGTCGTCGGCGGCGACGGCACGATGCTCGGCGTCGGCCGTCAGCTTGCCGCCTCGAAGGTGCCGCTCATCGGCGTGAACCACGGACGCGTGGGCTTCATCACCGACATCCCGCTCGACGACATGCGACAGGTCGTGCCCGCCATGCTCGAAGGTCACTTCGAAGCCGAGCAGCGCACGCTGTTGTCCGCGCGCATCGAGCGCGACGGCCAGACGCTCTTCGAGACCCTTGCTTTCAATGACGTGGTCGTGAACCGCTCGGGGATCTCGGGGATGGTCGAGCTGCGTGTCGACGTCGATGGCCGCTTCATGTACAAGCAGCGCTCGGACGGGCTGATCGTCGCCACGCCCACGGGGTCGACGGCTTACGCGCTGTCCGCGACCGGCCCGATCCTGCATCCGCGCCTCGGCGGCGTGGTGCTCGTGCCGATCGCCCCGCATGCGCTGTCGAACCGTCCGATCGTGCTGCCCGATTCGAGCGACATCGTCATCACGATTACGGGCGGACGCGAGGTCGGCGCCAACTTCGACATGCAGTCGTTTGCCGAGCTGCGTCAGGGCGACAAGATTCTGGTGGGCCGCTCCGAGCATCAGGTGACGTTCCTGCATCCGGTTGGCTACAACTACTACGCCACGCTGCGCCGCAAGTTGCACTGGAACGAGCATATCTCCGACGAAGATACGCCGCAGAACTGACTTCACGCCTCACCCGACATCCCATGCTACGCAGTCTCTCGATTCGCGATTTCGTGATCGTCGATCGTCTCGACCTGGAATTCTCCGCCGGCTTCACCGTGTTTTCGGGGGAGACCGGCGCGGGCAAATCGATTCTGATCGATGCGCTGGCGCTCGCGATGGGCGAGCGCGGCGACACCAGCATGGTGCGCAACGGGCAGACGCGCGCCGACATCACCGCCGAGTTTGCCGCCGACGCCGAAGCGCGCCCCGACCTCGAAGCCTGGCTGCAAGCACAGGCGCTCACGCTCGAAGAACATGGTGGCGTGCTGCTGCGCCGCGTGCTCGATGCCGGCGGACGTTCGCGCGCGTTCATCAACGGCACGCCCGCCACGCTCACGCAGTTGCGCGAACTCGGCGAAATGCTCGTCGACATTCACGGGCAACATGCGCATCAGCAACTGCTGCGCCCCGACGCGCAGCGCCGCCTGCTCGACTCCCACGCTGGCGCCACGGCGCTTGCCGCCGATGCCGCCACGGCCCATAAGGAATGGCGACGCCTCGTGAAACGTTGCGAAGAAGCGCACGGACGCGACCGTGAACTGCAACTGGAGCGCGAGCGTCTCGAATGGCAGACGTCCGAACTGGACAAGCTCAACCCGCAGGAAGGCGAGTGGGATGAAGTGAGTGCCGAGCATCGTCGCCTCTCGCACGCCGCGAGTCTCATCAACGGCGTGCAAGGCGCGCTCGACGTACTCGCCGAAGCGGATGGGGCCGTCGTCCCGTCGCTTGGCCATGTCGTGCATCAGATCCGCGAACTGGCGGAGATCGACGCCGGGCTCGCCGATACGCTGGCCGCGCTCGAACCCGCCGAGATTCAGCTTCGCGAAGCCGTTCACTCGCTCACGCATTACGCGCAGCGCATCGACCTCGATCCGGAGCGTCTGGCGGTGGTCGAGCAGCGTCTCGACGCTCTGCATTCGGCCGCACGCAAGTTCCGCGTCACGCCCGAGCAGTTGCCCGCCGAACTCGCGGAACGCCGTGCCCAGTTGGAAGAATTGACGGCATCAGCGGATACCGCTGCCATGCAGGCGGCGGCGGACGCCGCGCACGCCATGTATCTCAAGCTCGCCAAGGATCTGTCGAAAGCGCGTGCGAAGGCGGCGGCGTCGCTCTCGCGGGAAGTCACGCGCGCGATGCAGGACCTGTCCATGCCCGGCGGACGTTTCGAAGTCGCGCTCACGCCGACGCCCGAGCCGCAGTCGTTCGGTCTGGAAACGGTCGAATTCCTCGTCGCGGGTCATCCGGGCGTGCCGACGCGCCCGCTCGCCAAAGTCGCCTCGGGCGGCGAACTCGCCCGCATCAGCCTCGCCTTGCAGGTCATCGCCAGCAGCGCGAGCCTCACACCGACGCTGATTTTCGACGAAGTCGACTCCGGCATCGGCGGCGCCGTCGCGGAAGTGGTCGGCCGTCTGCTGCGTGAGTTGGGTCAGGGACGTCAGGTGCTGTGCGTCACGCACCTGCCGCAGGTCGCCGCGCTCGGCCATCAGCATCTGCGCGTGAGCAAACGCAGCGACGGTGATACGACGATGAGTGAAATCGAACCGCTCGGACGCAGCGAACGTGTCGAAGAAATTGCGCGGATGCTCGGCGGTGTCGAGATTACGGCGACGACACGCAAGCATGCACGGGAAATGCTGGCGCTTTGACGCGTTCGGTCAGGCATCGGGCAGGTTTCATCTCGTCCGATCGTTCATCGACGTGGAAAGGCGTGCCTATCCGGGTCAATCGCATCGACTGACGCCATGAAAAAACGGGCGGTGAATCATCACCGCCCGTTTGCATTTCGACGCTTTCGCACCCTCTCGACGCTGAACCATCAGACCGGCCCGGCGTCCGCGAAAACCGAATCCCACAACGCCATCACCGCATTGCGTTCCGCCTCGATGTCGGCAGACGGCACGCGCGCCGCTTCCACGCCATCCAGACGCAACTTGTGCTGACGCTTGCGATACGTCCGATAAGCGGCGCCCGCATCCTCGGCAAGTTTTGTGTCGATCAGGCCGAGTTGCGCCGCTTCGCGCAGCAACGCGATATTGCCCGCATTACGCAGCAGCGCGGGATGCGCGCCCGAATGCAGCAGCACCAGATACTGCACGGTGAACTCGATATCCACCATGCCGCCCCGGTCATGCTTCAGGTCGAACAGCTTCGTCGGATTCGGGTGCCCTTCAAGTACCTTGCGACGCATCGCCACGATTTCCTGCGCGAGCGGCAGCGCTTCACGCGGCGTGGCCAGCACCTGCGCCCGAATATTCTCGAACGCCGCACCGATGGTCTCGTCGCCCGCACAGAATCGCGCACGGGTGAGCGCCTGATGCTCCCAGACCCACGCCGTATTCGCATTGCCTTCGCGGAACTGGTACTGACGGAAACTCTCGATGTTCGTCACCAGCAGACCGGACAAGCCGTTGGGCCGCAGCCGCAGATCCACGTCGAACAGCATGCCCGCGCCCGTGTGCGTGGTGAGCCACGTCACGAAGCGGCGGGCGAGCGCGGCGTAGGCGTCCGGCGCGCGGTCGTCGTCATCGTCGTAAAGGAAGATGAGGTCGAGATCCGAGGCGTAGCCCAGTTCCTTACCGCCGAGCTTGCCGTATGCGATGACCGAGAAGCGCGGCACTTCGCGATGGCGCGTCGCCACATGCGGCCAGACGGTCGAGATCGTCACGTCGACGATGATGTCCGCCAGTTCCGAGAGTCGGTCGCCAATGGCTTCCACCGACAGCGTGCCCTGCAAATCGAGCAGCAGGATGCGGAAGACTTCGGCGTGATGGGCGCGCCGCAGAATGTCCATCTGCACTTCGACGTTGCCCGCCGCCCCTGCCGCGTTCAGACTCAACAGCAATTGCGTCTTGAACGACGGCCAGTCGAACGGCGCGGCGAGCGCTTCGTCGTCGAGCAGTTCGTCCAGCAGTTGCGGATGGCTGATCAGGTAACCTGCCGCCCAGCGTGACCCCGCGAGCACCTTGACCACGCGCTCCAGCGCACGCGGATACTCGGTGAGCAGCGCCAGATAGGAGCTGCGACGGCTGATCGTTGAGAGCAGGTCGAGCATGCGGGCGAGCACGGCATCCGCTTCGCCGGTCCCCGCCGCGCCTTCGACGGCACGTTGAATGAGCTGGTCGAAGCGCCGCCGGCTGATCTCGCCGAGCGCCTTGTAACGTGAGGACGTCCATACGGCGCGCAGGCGGTCGAGTGCCCCTTCGGCATCGGCAAAGCCCAGACGCGTCAACTGATTGCCAAGGTCGCCCGTCTGCGCTTCGTCCGCCAGACATTCGCTCCACAGCTCCGGCGGGCACTCGCAATCGCCCGACCCCGAAGCGCCGGCGCCGCCTTTGCCCTTCTGCGCGCCGCCATTGGCCTTGTCGGCGAAGATCTCGTCGAACTGACCGGCGACGAACTCTCGATGCTCGTCGAGCACCGTCATGAACGTCGCTTCGTCGGGGAATCCCATGGCACGTGCGACCGCGAGACGGTCGTCACCCGGCGGCGGCAGGATGTGGGTCTGCGCGTCGTCCAGATACTGAATGCGGTGTTCGAGCTTGCGCAGGAAGACGTAGGCGTTCGCGAGCGATTCCGCCACGTTCTGCGCCAGCCAGCCGCGCCGGGCCGCCACGCCCAGCACCGCGAGTGTGGGGCGCACCCGCAGTTCCGGCTCCTGCCCGCCGCGAATCAACTGGAATACCTGCGCGGAGAACTCGACTTCGCGAATGCCGCCGCGTCCGAGCTTGATATCGTTGATGCGGGCCGGCTTGGCGCGCGCACGACGCTCGGCCTCGTGGCGGATCTGCTCGTGCAGCGCACGAATCGCGCCGATCACGCCGTAATCCAGATAGCGACGGAAAACGAACGGCTGGACCAGCGAACTCAGCAACCGCTCGACGCGCTTGCCCGGGTCGCTCGCCAGTTCGGACACGAGACGTCCCTTGATCCAGGCGTAACGCTCCCACTCGCGGCCCTGCACGTAGAAATATTCTTCGAGCATCGGCAGGCTGCACACGAGCGGCCCGGAGTCACCGTTGGGACGCAGACGCATGTCCACACGGAACACGTAGCCGTCCGGGGTCAGCTCCGAGATCAGACCAATCAGCTTGCGGCCGAGCTTGGTGAAGAATTCGTGATTCGAGAGCAGACGCAGGCGGTTGGCGAGCGCCGGATCGGCGTCGTCGGGCGCCGTGGTGTCGCCATCGTCTTCATACAGGAAGATGAGATCGATGTCGGACGAGACGTTCAGTTCGCGACCGCCGAGCTTGCCCATACCGACCACGCCGAGCGTCTGACGCTCGCCTTCGGCATTGCGCGGCACGCCGTGAATCGCTTCGAGTTCGCGCGACAGCACCGCGATGCCCGCCTGCACGGCGAACTCGGCGAGCGCGGTCATGGCCTCGGTCACTTCGGACAACTCGGCGCGGCCGTCCAGATCGCGCTGCATGACGGCGCACAGCGCCTCGACGCGCAACACGCGCAAGGCCCGTGCCAGCGCGGCCTCGTCGACCCCGCTCACGCCCGACGCCTGGTCGGGCGGCGAGAGCAGCGTGCCGGTGATGACTTCGAAACGGCGGGCGAGCCAGCGGGCGTCCACGGGATGCTCGGCAAGCGTGGGCAACGCCTCGGCCAACGCCGGACGGCTCGCGAGCATGCGGGCGGCGTATCGCGAGTAGGACTGAATATCGGTCGGGATTTCGGGTGAACTCACTGGCGGGGTTCCGGTCAGCAAAGGATGGAGAGACTTTCGCATGCTTACCCGGGCGCGATGAAACGCCGGATCACACGTCTGATTGTCCTACGGCCGGGCCATCGGACGGCCTTGGGCTTGTGTTACAGTCTTTGCCACAGAAACTACCACATTACCTCGTAGACGCGCAGCATGACCGACCGCAAGCCGCCCGCCTCGCCCACCGCGACCCGGTCCTGGTTCTCGTCACTGCCGCGTGGCTTGCGACTGGGTCTGGAATGGCTGCTGGCGCTCGTCGTCATCGTCTACTTCGGACTGGGCGCCGTGATCCTCGCGACGCGCTACGTCATCCTTCCCCGTGTGTCCGACTACCGCCCGCAGATCGAAGCGGCGGCAACACGCGCCATCGGGCTGCCCGTCACCATCGGCAAGATCGACGCCGTCTGGCGCGGCTGGCACCCCTATCTGTCGCTGGAAGACGTGCGCATCACGCCGCCCGCGCAGGCTGCGCAGCCCAAGGCGTCGACGATCGCCCGCGTGGTCGCGCCGCTGCGTCGGCACACGGCATCGGCAGCACCGGCAGCTTCTGCCGCATCCGCCGCACCTGCGGCGTCTGCGGCGGTGGCCTCCCAGCCCTCCGCGACGGACAACCCCGCAGTGACTTACGCGCCACCGGGCGCACCGCCGCCGGTCGAACCGAGCCTCACGCTGCACCGGCTCGACGCCGTGCTCTCGTGGACCAGCCTGATCCATTTCGACCTGCGCCTGTCGGACCTCACGCTATATGAGCCCGACCTGACCGTGGAGCGCCGCGTCGATGGCTCGATCCTCGTCGCCGGCATGCCGGTCGCGGGCAACGACAAGACGACCGACACGACAGGGGCCGACTGGCTCATGCGTCAGGCGCGCATCGTGGTGCGCAACGGCACCGTGCGCTGGCGCGACGCCACGCGCGATGTGCCCGAAGTCGTCGTCACGCAGGTCAACGCCATGCTGCGCAATCGCGGCTTCGAGCATCGTTTCGGCATGCAGGCGAATCCACCGCAGGGCGTCGTGGCGCCGCTGGACATTCGTGCGCGCTTCACGAATCCGCTGTTCGCACGCCCCGGCGAAGTGAAACGCTGGCGCGGGCAGATCTATGCCGACGTGGGCACGCTCGATCTGACCGAACTCGCCCGCTACGTCGATTTGCCGGGCAAGGACTCGCGCGGCCGTGTCGCCGGGCGCGCCTGGGTCGACTTCGACAACGGCGCGCTCACGGGGGCGACGCTACGCATGGCGGGCGCCGACACCTCGGTGCAATTGGCCGACAACCTGCCGCCGCTGACGTTCGACGCCACGCAGGGCCGCATCGACGTCACGCGCATCAGCGCACAGGCCGACGCCGGTTGGAATGTGCGCGCGCGCGAGCTGAGCTTGCAGGCGGCCGGGCGTCCCACGCTCGACATCCCGGACCTGCGCGGCAGCTTCACACCCGGCACCGACACGCAGGGCCTGCACGTCGCCGTGGCCGGCCAACGCTTCGACATCGGCGCGGCCATGGCCGTCGTGCCGTCGCTGCCCATCGATCAGCAAACGCGGGACACACTCGCCAGTTTCCATCCGCGTGGGCGTCTGACGAATTTCGACATCAACTATCAGGCGCCCAAGCCGCATGGCCCGACCAACTGGCGCGACCTGCCGGGCATCAAACAGTTGCCGCCGGAGCGCGATCGCTACCGCGTGGTGGCCGACTTCGATGGTCTCGGCATCGACAGCCAGCCCAGCCAGCATCCGCCCGTACGGCCGAATGCGCCCAACGCAGGGCGCCCGGGGTTTGCCAATCTGAGCGGTCACGTCGACGCCGATCAGTCGCGCGGCAGCCTCTCGCTCAACGCAAAGAACGCCACGCTCGACTTCCCCGGACGCTTCGACCAGCCGCGCATCGATCTCGACACGCTCACGGCGCGCACGTCATGGCGCATCTCGCATTCGGCGACGCAACGCGACGCCCCCGCGAACGTGCAAGTGCGTGTGGATGCCGTCCATCTGCAAAACAGCGAACTCACGGGGGACGTGAGCGGCACCTGGCATAACGGCGGCAAGGGCAATGGCATCGTCGATCTGAAAGGCAGCATCGTGCGCGCGAACGCCAATGCCGTGCCGCGCTACCTGCCCACGGACATCGGCGCCGCCGTGCGCGACTATCTGCAACGGGCGCTGCTCGCCGGCACGGTGCAGAACGCGCCGTTCGCCGTGCAGGGCGATCTCGAAGACTTCCCTTACGGCAAGGGCGGCGGCAAGTTCCGCATCGACATTCCGCTGGTGGACGTGACTTTCAATCCGTCGCCGCTGCGCCCCGGTCATACCGAAGTCTGGCCGCCCTTCGAGAAGGTGCGCGGCAATCTGCGCTTCGATGCCGACAAGCTGCACATCGCCATCGATAGCGCCACGGTCTTCGGCGTCACGCTCACGCAGGTGCAGGGCGACATCAACGACATCGGTCAGGACGACTCCACGCTCACGCTCAAGGGCGACGCCCGCGGCCCCGCGATGGACTTCGTCAAATATCTGAACAACAGCCCGGTCGGCCACTGGATCGGCGACTTCACCGACGAAACCCGGGCGAACGGCAACACGCAGCTCGCCATGCAGTTGTCGATGCCGCTCGACCATACCGATCGCTCGAAGGTCACGGGCCGTGCGCGCTTCCTGCGCAACGACATCACGCTCATCAACGGTCTGCCGACGTTCGGCGCGGTGGATGGCGAACTGGCCTTCACCGAGCGCGGTATCTCGCTCGACAACCTGCGCGGCACGTTCCTCGGCGGCGACGTGCGCGCCTCGGGCGGCAGTCGCGACGACGGCACCATCGTCCTGAACGTCAACGGTCAGATGAGCGCGCAGGGACTGCGCGAGAACCGGGAGAACGCCACGCTGGCGCAACTGGCCAAGCGCATGACGGGCAGCACGCCCTACACGGCGACGGTGACGGTGCGTCAGGGCATGACGGATGTGGCAGTGCAGTCGACGCTGGCCGGTCTCGCGGTGAACCTGCCAGCCCCGCTGGGCAAGAGTGCGGAGGCGTCTCTGCCGGCGCGCTTCACGATGCGTCCGCAGGCCAATCCGGGCGGACGCCGCATCGATACGCTCGACTTCGCCATCGGCAGCGTGCAGGCCAACTACGTGCAGCAGCGCACCACGGGGGGACGCGTCGAGGTCCTGCGCGGCGGCATCGGCATCAACCAACCGGTGCCTGCGCCGCGCGAAGGCGTGCAGGCCACGGCGCAATTCGACACGCTCGACGTGGACGCCTGGCGCAGCGTCATCGCATCACTCGGCTCCGACGCGCTCACGCCGGGCACGCAAGGCACACCGCCCGCCCCCGCTGCCACGGCCGCCGCCGCGCGCGAGGAGTTCGGTGCACTCACACCGTACCTGCCCACACGCCTCGCGCTGCACGCGAAACAAGTGCGTCTGATGTCGCGCGGATGGCCGGAGCTGGTCGTGGGCGCGCAGCGCAGCGATCGCGACTGGCAGGTCAGTCTCGCCTCGGAACTGGTCTCCGGATTCGCCGAATGGCAGGCGCCGACCGACAAGAACCCGTCGGGTGCGGTGCGTGCGCGCCTGGCCAAGCTGGTGATCCCGCGCGAGGACCACGGCAGCGACGTGCTTACGCAGGTGCTCGACGAACCGAGCGACGAATTCCCGGCCATCGATGTGATCGCCAACGACTTCGTGCTGCGCGACAAGCCGCTGGGTCGTCTGCAATTGAACGCCCACAACGATATCGAAGACGGAGTGCCGGTGTGGCAGCTCACCAAGCTGGAATTGAGCAACAACACGGCCACGCTCGACGTGAAGGGCAACTGGCGCACGTCGCGCCGCCGGGCGGCGCAGGCTGCACAGACACCCCAGACGAGTGACGACGACGTGCCGCGCCGCACCGTGCTCGATTTCAACCTCGACGTGAAGGACGCGGGCGGGCTGCTCGACCGGCTCGGGTTGCCCAAGACGCTCAAGGACGGCTCCGGCACCGTTTCCGGCCGTTTCGGCTGGCGCGGCGGCCCCGACGCCATCGACTACCCGACGCTCGGCGGTCGCGTGGCGATCGATCTCAAGCGTGGGCAGATCCTGAAAGCCGATCCGGGGCTGGCCAAACTATTGAACATCCTGTCGGTGCAGACGCTCGCCAAGATCCTGACGTTCGATTTCAACAGCGTCATCGGCAGCGGCCTGCCGTTCGACAGCATCGACGGGAACGTGGCGATACAGGGCGGTGTAGCGAATACGAGCGACCTGACGATCAACGCGAATGCGGCGACCATCAAGATCGACGGTCACACCGACCTCGCCCACGAAACCCAGGATCTGAACGTGCTGGTGCTGCCGAAGATCAATGCGGCGTCGGCATCGCTCGCGTGGGCGATCGTCAACCCGGCGCTGGGCATCGGATCGTTCTTCGCGCAACTGGCGCTGGGCGACCAGCTCTCGCGCACGCTCTCGACGACCTATCACGTCACCGGTTCCTGGGACAATCCGGTCATCGGACAGGGCGGCGGCAATAAGAGTAAGATCGATACGTCCCCGGAAACCCGGCCGGAAGCGCTAAACCGCACTCAACCGGCCGGTATGCGCGGCAACTGAGCGCAACGGCAGGACACGAAAGTCCGCAAAAGCGACAAAAACGATATAAGCGCAGCCCCTGTAGTCTCGATAACGCCACGATCATCGCCCCGAATTCAGCCATTTCATGACGAGTCCCGACACGAAGTCAGCCGCCCCGAACGCCCCTACGGATTCCCCCGTGCGCGTGGCCGCCGCGCAGATGGTGAGCGCGCCGGACGTCTCGCGAAACCTGCAAGACGCCGCGCGTCTGGTGGCCGAGGCAGCGGACGCCGGTGCGCAACTGGTGCTGTTGCCCGAGTATTTCTGCTACATGGGGCAGCGCGACACCGACAAGCTCGCACTGCGCGAGACGCCGGGCAGCGGCCCGATTCAGGACTTTCTGGCGGAAACCGCGCACCGGCACGGCGTCTGGCTGATCGGCGGTACGCTGCCGCTGGCGGCGCCGGAACCCGAGCGCGTGCTCAACACCACGCTCGTCTTCTCGCCGGAGGGCGCGCCGGCCGCGCGTTACGACAAGATCCACCTGTTCAACTTCGTCAAAGGCGAGGAAGCCTACGACGAGGCACGCACCATTCGCCCCGGCGATGCGGTGCGCACGTTCGAAGCACCGTTCGGGCGCGTGGGCCTGTCGGTCTGCTACGACCTGCGTTTTCCCGAGTTGTACCGTGCCATGGGCGACTGTACGCTCATGGTCGTACCCGCCGCCTTTACCTACACCACGGGCCGCGCGCACTGGGAGTTGCTGCTGCGCGCGCGGGCCGTCGAGAACCAGTGTTACGTGCTGGCGTCCGCGCAGGGCGGCCATCATGAAAACGGGCGGCGCACCTGGGGGCACTCCATGCTGATCGATCCCTGGGGCGATATCGTCGCCCAGCGAGACACGGAAGGCGCCGGCGTGGTCGTCGGCGAGATCGACCCGGCCCGGCTGGCCGGCGTACGCCAGAGCCTGCCCGCATGGCGGCACCGCGTATTGCAGGGTTGACGTCCGACGACTTCGCCATGTTGATATCCCGGCATTCGCCCTCATCTACCGAATACATTTCCTTGGCCTGACACCGCATGAAAATCATCGACACCGGCATCCAGAACCTGGCCACGGCCCGCGAGCTGCTGCTCACGCCGTACGGCCTCGACGAAAGCCATCTGCAACGGGCTCTCGGCGATATCTTCACGCACCGTGTGGATTACGCCGACCTGTACTTCCAGTACACACGCAGCGAAGCGTGGAGCCTGGAGGAAGGCATCGTCAAATCGGGTTCGTTCTCGATCGATCAGGGCGTGGGGGTGCGCGCCATCGTGGGTGATCGCACGGCGTTCGCCTATTCCGACGACATTTCCGAGATCGCGCTGAAAGACGCCGCCGCGGCCACTCGCAGCATTGCAACGGCCGGTCGCGGACGCGTCAAGGTCGGCAGCAAGCTCGCAAGCGCCAGCGGCCACGGGCTGTATCTGCCGTCCGACCCGCTCGCGTCGCTCGACGCCAACGGCAAGGTCGCGCTGCTCGAACGCATCGAAAAGCTCGCCCGCGCCCGCGATCCGCGTGTGTCGCAGGTCATGGCAGGGCTGGCCGGCGAGTACGACGTCGTGCTCGTGGCGCGCAGCGACGGCGTGATCGCCGCCGACGTGCGTCCGCTCGTGCGCGTGTCGGTCACCGTCATCGTCGAATCCAATGGACGCCGCGAAATCGGCAACAGCGGCGGCGGTGCTCGCCTCGATTACGCCTACTTCACGGACGATCTGCTCGAAAAGTACGTCAAGGAAGCGGTCGACGGCGCCATCGTGAAGCTCGACGCCCGCCCGGCGCCTGCCGGTGCGATGACCGTGGTGCTCGGACCGGGCTGGCCCGGCGTGCTGCTGCATGAAGCCGTGGGCCACGGGCTGGAAGGCGACTTCAACCGCAAGGGCTCGTCGGCGTTCTCCGGACGACTCGGCGAGCGTGTGGCGGCCAAGGGCGTCACGGTGGTCGACGACGGCACGCTGTCGAACCGTCGCGGCTCACTGAACATCGACGACGAAGGCAACCCGACGCAGTGCACCACGCTCATCGAGGACGGCATTCTGAAGGGCTACATGCAGGACAGCCTGAACGCACGTCTGATGAAGATGCCGGTCACCGGCAACGGCCGTCGCGAATCGTACGCCGCGCTGCCGATGCCGCGCATGACCAATACGTACATGCTCGGTGGCGACAAGGATCCCGAGGAAATCATCGCGTCGGTCAAACGTGGTCTGTACGCCGTGAACTTCGGCGGCGGGCAGGTGGACATCACCAACGGCAAGTTCGTGTTCTCGATGTCCGAGGCTTACATGATCGAAGACGGCAAGATCACGTACCCGGTCAAGGGCGCAACGCTGATCGGCAACGGTCCGGAATCGCTCAAGGACGTGACGATGATCGGCAACGACATGTCGCTGGACTCGGGCGTGGGCGTGTGCGGCAAGGAAGGCCAGAGCGTGCCGGTGGGCGTGGGCCAGCCGACGCTGCGCATGGAAAACATGACGGTCGGCGGTACGGCCTGAGACATCGGTATGCCGGACGGCATGCCATGTCCGACGGTGTGAAATTCCGCACTGCAAAAATGCGTCAAGCATAGCAAAGCGCCCGGCTCAAACCGGGCGCTTTCGCATGATTGTGAAAATCAGAGAATTTTTGACGCAAATTACAGATCAAAAACGCGGAGATTCCGCGCGTTTTTCACCCATCTGGCGTCCTCACGCGGTTGCAGCGTCATTCGATTCGGCGTATAAAGTTGTTTCTGTGCACGGCAAACCGCCGGCAACGCAACGTCCTAGACATCCTTCATGAACGCCAATAAGTTTTACTTTTACTTTTTTGCGTATCTCACACCGCTGGCGGATGGAGAGGGACAGTTGCAGCAGTAAGCACCGAACGAATCCTGAAAAACCGCCAGCGAGTCTGGCGGTTTTTTTTTGCCCCGAATCCCGAGAAACGAACCGCAGTCCGAACTGCCCAGGAGAAAAACCATGCCTCCCCACAATACCGATGATGTCCGTATTCGCGAACTGAAGGAACTGACGCCCCCGGCGCACCTGATCCGCGAATACCCGTGCTCGGAAAAGAGCGCCGACCTCATCCATCGCACCCGCGGCGCCATTCACCGCGTGCTGCACGGCATGGAAGACCGCCTCGTCGTCATCATCGGCCCGTGCTCGATTCACGATCCGAAGGCCGCGCTGGAATACGCGTCGCGTCTCGTCGAACAACGCGAGCGTTTGAAAGGCGAACTTGAAATCGTGATGCGCGTGTACTTCGAAAAGCCGCGCACGACGGTGGGCTGGAAGGGTCTGATCAACGACCCGCACATGGACAACAGCTTCAAGATCAACGACGGTCTGCGTCTGGCCCGTGAACTGCTCGCACAGATCAATGAAATGGGGCTGCCGGCCGGCACCGAGTATCTCGACATGATCAGCCCGCAGTACATCGCCGATCTCGTGTCGTGGGGCGCCATCGGCGCTCGCACCACGGAATCGCAGGTGCACCGCGAACTGGCGTCCGGCCTGTCGTGCCCGGTCGGGTTCAAGAACGGCACCGACGGCAACGTGAAGATCGCCGTGGACGCAATCAAGGCTGCGTCGCAGCCGCACCATTTCCTGTCGGTGACGAAGGGCGGGCACTCGGCCATCGTGTCGACCGCCGGTAACGAGGACTGCCACCTGATCCTGCGTGGCGGCAAGGCGCCGAACTTCGACGCCGCGAGCGTGCAGACCGCCTGCGACGACATCGCCAAGTCGGGCCTGGCCGCACGCGTGATGATCGACGCGTCGCACGCCAACAGCCAGAAGAAGCACGAGAACCAGATCCCGGTGTGCGAAGACATCGCCCGTCAGCTCGCTGGCGGCGACGACCGCATCATCGGCGTGATGGTCGAGTCGCACCTCGTGGCGGGTCGTCAGGACCACGTACCGGGCAAGGAACTGACCTATGGTCAGAGCATTACCGACGCCTGCATCAACTGGGAAGACAGCCTGAAGGTGCTCGACACGCTGGCAGACGCCGTGCGTGCGCGTCGTGTGGCACGCGGCGCCGGTAACTGAAACAACGGGCGGCCGGTTGACTGGCTCACCGGCTCGCCTGCTTTTTACTGCGCCTCGCCGTCCGACGGCGCACCGCCGGAACGCTCACGCTGCCACAGCACGTCGGCCCCGCCGCCTGCACGATTGAGCACACGGGCCAGCACGAACATCAGGTCGGACAAGCGGTTGATGTACTGGCGCGGCGCAGGGGCGACCGTCTCCTCGGCGCCCAGGGCGACCATCGCACGCTCGGCACGACGTGCCACGGTCCGCACGATGTGCGCAAGCGCCGCCGCCCGGGTGCCGCCAGGCAAAATGAATTCCTTCAGACGCGGCAGATCGGCGTTGTAATGGGCCAGCCACTCGTCGAGCTTGACGACGTGGGCGTCCCCCAGCAGCGTGTGACGCGGCATGCTCAGCTCGCCGCCCAGATCGAACAGGTCGTGCTGAATGTCGATCAGCATGGCGCGCACGTCCTGCGGCAGGTCTTCGCACAGCAATACGCCGATGTGCGAGTTGGTTTCGTCGATCTCGCCGATGGCGACGATACGCAGACTGAACTTGTCTACGCGCGCGCCGTCTCCCAGACCGGTCTTGCCTCCGTCGCCCGTGCGCGTGACGATCTTGCTCAAACGATTACCCATCTTCTGACACCTACCCCTTGCGGCACATCTTGCCTGCCGGCGCCTCTCAAGCCGCCGGACGACCTGCCTTTTTGATTGAAATAGACCGTATCACCACCGATTGCTCATTTTTCAGGCAATTCCGATGGCGTCGATACACGGCAAGTCCGTATGATATGACGCAAAGTGTGGGGAAAAACGCGACGTCGGCGTAAAATCCCCGCTCATGAGGTGTCAGGGAGTGCACCGCGCGCCCGAGACCCCGCCCGATATGGTGTCCGCCCTCGCCTACCGGCAACGGCGGCCCGGAGACCCGAAGGAGAAAGCCGTGAATCACCCCCACCTGCCGTTCGCCGCCAAGCGTCCGTTTCCCGACGCCCTGCTCACCGACTTGCAGACCCTGCTGGGCGAGCGCGTGAGCACCAAGGAGGCGCTACGCGAACATCACGGCCGTGACGAGTCTCCGTTCGATCCCATGCTGCCCGATGCCGTCGCCTTCGCGCACAGCACCGAGGAGGTCTCGCAGATCGTCAAGCTCTGCGCGAAATACGACGTTCCCATCATTCCCTACGGCGCCGGCTCGTCGCTCGAAGGTCATCTGCTCGCGGTCGAAGGCGGTCTGTCGCTCGATCTGTCGGAGATGAACCAGATCGTTTCGATCAACGCCGACGACCTGACCGTCACCGCACAACCGGGCATCTCGCGCAAAGCACTGAACGAAGCGCTGCGCGACACGGGCCTGTTCTTCCCGATCGATCCGGGCGCCGACGCCAGCATTGGCGGCATGTGCGCCACGCGCGCCTCCGGCACCAATGCCGTGCGCTACGGCACGATGCGCGAAAACGTACTCGCCCTGACTGTCGTGCTGGCAGACGGTCGCGTGATCCACACCGGTACGCGGGCGCGCAAGTCGTCGGCCGGTTACGACCTCACACGCCTGTTCGTCGGCAGCGAAGGCACGCTGGGCATCATCACCGAAGTGACTGTGCGTCTGTATCCGCAGCCGGAAGCCGTATCGGCCGCCATCTGCTCGTTCCCGAGCATGACGGACGCCGTGAACTGCACCATCCAGACCATTCAACTGGGTGTGCCGGTCGCACGTGTGGAATTCGTCGATGCACTGGCCGTGCGCGCGATCAACAAGCATTCCAAGATGGAACTGCCGGAGACGCAAACGCTGTTCTTCGAATTCCACGGCAGCGAGGCCGGCGTGAAGGAACAGGCGCAGACGGTCGAGGAACTCGCCAAGGACAACGGCGGCACCGGCTTCGAATGGGCCACGCGCACCGAGGACCGCAACCGCCTGTGGAGTGCGCGTCACAGCGCCTACTTCGCCATGCTTCAGCTTCAGCCGGGTTGCCGCGCCGTGACGACGGACGTCTGCGTGCCGATCTCGCGCCTGGCCGAGTGCGTGGGCGAAACGGAAGAAGATCTGAAGGGTTCCCGTCTCCTGTGCCCGATCGTCGGTCACGTGGGCGACGGCAACTTCCACGTCGCGATCCTGATCGATCCTGATAAGCAGGAAGATATGGATGAAGCTGAGCGACTGAATCAGCGCATCGTCGAGCGTGCCATTCGCATGGGCGGCACCTGCACCGGCGAGCATGGTGTCGGCCTGCACAAGATGGGGTTCCTCGTGACCGAGCACGGCGAGGATGCCATCGATGTCATGCGGTCGATCAAAACCTCGCTCGACCCACATAATCTCCTGAATCCGGGCAAGATTTTCCGGCTGCGCGCCGCGGGCTGAGCGCCGCATGAACGCGCCCCAGACACCACAGATGCCGTCGCCGCAGGGCCAGCCCGGCTCGTCTAGTGCATCCGGTTCGTCCGGTTCGTTTCAGACGGGCGCCTCGTCGCATGGCGGAACCGGCCATGACAGCGGCGACGCCGAAGCGCTCGCTGCGCGTCAGCGCCAGTTGCTCGAAGCGCTTGCGCGGATTCTGCCGCCGCATTGCATCCTGCATCGGCGTGAAGACACCACGCCATACGAGTGCGACGGCCTCGCCGCGTATCGTCGCGTGCCGCTCGCCGTCGTGTTGCCGGAGTCGGAGTCGCAGGTCCAGCGCATTTTGCAGGCCTGCCACCAGCTCGGCATCCCGGTAGTGCCGCGCGGTGCGGGCACCAGTCTTTCCGGCGGCGCCATGCCGATGTCGGACGGTCTGGTGCTGTCGCTCGCGAAGTTCAAGAAGATCGTCGAGGTCGATCCTTACGCACGCACGGCCACTGTGCAGCCGGGCGTTCGCAATCTCGCGATTTCGGAAGCTGCCGCGCCCTACGGGCTGTATTACGCGCCCGATCCGTCGTCGCAAATCGCCTGCACCATCGGCGGCAACGTCGCAGAGAATTCGGGCGGCGTGCATTGCCTCAAGTACGGGCTGACGGTGCACAACGTGCTGCGTGTGCGCGCCATCACCATGTCGGGCGAGGCCATCGAGTTCGGCTCGCTCGGCCCCGATGCGCCGGGTCTCGATCTGCTCTCCGTGTTCATCGGCAGCGAAGGCATGTTCGGCGTCGTGACCGAAATCACCGTCAAGCTCGTGCCGAAGGCGCAGACGGCGCAGGTCATCATGGCAAGCTTCGACGACGTGGAGACCGGCGGCAATGCCGTCGCGGCGATCATTGCGGCGGGCATCATTCCGGCGGGCCTTGAAATGATGGACAAGCCCGCCACGCAGGCCGTGGAAGAGTTCGTGCACGCCGGGTACGATCTCGACGCCGCCGCGATTCTGCTATGCGAGTCGGACGGCACGCCCGAAGAAGTCGCCGAGGAAATCCTGCGCATCTCGCACGTACTACGTACCTCGGGGGCGACACGCTTGCAGATCTCGCGCAGCGAGGAGGAGCGCTTGCGCTTCTGGTCCGGACGCAAGAACGCCTTCCCTGCCGCCGGGCGCATCTCGCCCGACTACTACTGCATGGACGGGACGATTCCACGCCGCGCGATTGGGACATTACTCAAACGCATCGAGGGTCTGGAACAACAATATGGGTTGCGCTGTATTAACGTCTTTCACGCGGGAGACGGGAACATGCATCCACTCATTCTCTTTAACGGCAACGACCTGGACGAATGGCATCGCGCCGAGGCGTTCGGTTGCGACATTCTCGAAGCGTGCGTCGAACTCGGCGGCACGATTACGGGCGAACACGGCGTGGGGATCGAGAAGATCAACTCGATGTGCGTGCAATTCTCGGCACAGGAACGCGACGCGTTCTTCGGCGTGAAGCGCGCGTTCGATCCGGTCGGACTGCTCAATCCGGACAAGGGCATTCCGACACGGGCGCGCTGTGCCGAATACGGCAAGCAGCATGTGCGCGGCGGCCTGTTGCCGCATCCCGACCTGCCGAGGTTCTGACATGCGCCCGCTGTCGGAATGGCTGCCGCACGACTGGCGGCAGCGTCTCTACATCATCATCTTCGAGGCCGATACCCGCGAGGGGCGGCTATTCGACATTGCGCTGCTCGCCGCCATCGTGTTGTCCGTTCTCACGGTGGTGGTCTCCAGCGTGCCGGCGGTACAGGCCACCATGCCGATACCGATGGCGATCCTGGAATGGTTCTTCACGCTGCTGTTCACGGCCGAGTACATTGCACGCCTGCTGAGCGCGCACCGGCCGATGCGTTATGCGTTGTCGTTTTACGGCATCATCGACCTGCTTGCCATCCTGCCGACCTATCTCGCGATCCTCGTGCCGGAATTGCATGGACTGATCGACGTGCGTCTGCTGCGGCTGATGCGCGCGTTCCGGATTCTGAAGCTCACCGCTTACGTCAACGAAGCCGGCATTCTCAGCATTGCGCTGTACAACGCCCGACGCAAGATCCTCGTGTTTCTCGGCTTCATTTCGATCATCGTGGTGATCTTCGGCACGCTGATGCACATCATCGAGGGGCCGGAACATGGCTTCACGAGCATTCCGGTCGGCATCTATTGGGCCATCGTCACGCTCACGACGACGGGGTATGGCGACGTGGTCCCCGTCACCGGACTGGGCAAGGCGATCACCGGTTTCGTGATGCTGCTCGGTTATAGCGTGATCGCCATTCCCACCGGCATCATGGGTGCAGAAATTCATTCGGCCATGCGCCGCGCGCCGGTCACCACACGCACCTGCAAGCAATGTCAGACCGAAGGACACGAACCTAACGCCCGCTTCTGCAAGCACTGCGGCAGCGAGCTGGATCCCTATCAATCCGATACGACACCGCCGCCCGAACCGAGCTGATGACCGACACGAACGACACCCTCGAGAATTTCCGCGCCGTCATCGAACAGGCCACCGCTCGCCGTGCCCCGCTTCAGTTGCGCGGGGGCGGTACGAAAGCGTGGTACGGGCAGCAGCGTGTGGGCGACGTGCTCGACACGCGGGCTTACAGCGGCATCGTCGCTTACGATCCCGCCGAACTCGTCATTACTGCACGTTGCGGCACGCCGCTGGCCGAAGTCGAAGCCGCGCTCGCGGAGCGCAATCAGTTGTTGCCGTTCGAGCCGCCCTACTTCGGGCCAGGTGCGACCATTGGCGGCGCAGTGGCCGCCGGGCTGGCCGGCCCGCGTCGCAGTGCCGTGGGCTCAGTGCGTGATTTCGTGCTCGGCGCCAAGCTGATGGACGGCCGGGGACATGTGCTGAACTTCGGCGGTCAGGTGATGAAGAACGTCGCCGGGTACGACGTCTCGCGCATGCTCGCCGGCTCGCTCGGCACGCTGGGCCTCATTCTCGAAGTGTCGCTCAAGGTGCTGCCGCAGCCGTTCGCGGAATTGACGCTGCAATTCGAAATGAACGCCATCGATGCGGTGCGCAAGCTCAATGAATGGGGCGGGCAGCCGCTGCCGATTACCGGTAGCGCCTGGCGCAGCGATTTGCTGGTGATTCGTCTGGCGGGAGCCTCGGCGGCCATCAAGGCCGCTCGCGTGAAGATGGGCGGCGAGCTGGTCGATGCCATTCATGCGGCCAAGTTCTGGCACGCCATTCGCGAGCAGACCGACAACTTCTTCGCCGATGCTGGGCCGGGGCAGGCCTTGTGGCGTCTGGCCGTGCCGTCCACAGCGGAACCGCACCGTCTGCCGGGCAAGCAACTCATCGAATGGGGCGGCGCACAGCGCTGGTGGATCACCGACGCCGATGCGCAGATCGTGCGCTCCGCTGCGCGTCAGGATGGCGGACACGCCACGCTGTTCCGTTACGGCGAGCCGAGCGTCAGTGTCTTCACCCCGCTGCCCGCGCCCGTCATGCGCATCCACCGGAATCTGAAGTCGGTGTTCGATCCTGCGGGCATCTTCAATCCGGGACGGATGTATCCGGAGTTCTGAGCCCTCCCTTATCCGCACCGCCAGTCCGAGATACGGTCAGGCGTGCGGCTGCGCATTCGGCTGCTCATTCGGCTATTCATGCGGCCGTGGGTGCGACCTCAAGTGCAGCCCGGTTGACCGAGATCCGCTCAGCCGTTCGCGTCGAGCAGGCGGGTGACTTCGGTGGCCAGCGTCCGCACGGCCTTGTCGACGTCGCGCGTGAACGGCTGCCCCCCATTCATACGCAGGAAGTTGTCGTAGCGCGCCGAGTTGGAGAAAAGGCTGCCCGGTGCGATGCGAATGCCTTTCTCCAGCGCCGCGTCGAACAGTCGCTCGGAACTCACGCCGCCCGGCATCTCCACCCACAGGCTCAGGCCGCCCGCCGGTTGCGTCAGACGCGTGCCGGCCGGGAAGTACGTCGCGATCGCTTCGGCCATCGCAGCGCGGTGTTCACGCAACTGCGAACGCAGACGCCGCAAATGACGATCGAATCGCGGCGAGTCCATGAACTCGCCCATGGCGATCTGTGCGAGCGCTTCGTTCGGACGCGTCTGCGCATACTTCAGCATGTCGACCCGCCGCTGCCACTTGCCGGCAGCAATCCAGCCGAGCCGCATTCCCGGGGAAAGCGTCTTGTGCAGCGAGGCGCAGTGAATCACGTTGCCCGTCGTATCCCATGAACGGATGGCCGCAGGCATATTGCCGTCGTCACCCAGCGCGGAATACGTGTCGTCCTCGATGATGGCAATGCCTCGCGACTCCGCCCACTTCACGAGCTGCATCTTGTTGGCGTCCGGCATCACCGATCCGAGCGGATTCTGGAAATGCGGCACGACGATCACTGCCTTGATGTTGTCGTACGTTTGCGAGGCCAGCTCCAGCGCATCGAGCGAGATACCCGTTTGCGGGCTCGTCGGAATTTCCAGTGCCCGGATGCCCATGCTCTCCAATGTCTGCAACAGCGCGTAGTAGGTCGGCGATTCGACCGCGACCACGTCGCCAGTGCTCGCCACCGCACGCAGCGCCAGGTTGATCGCTTCGATGCAACCGTGCGTGACGATGATTTCATCCGGGTTGATGTTCATCCGTGCTTCCAGCGCACGGCGTGCAAGTGCACCGCGAAACCGGGCATCGCCGCCGCCCGGGGGCGGCATGCCATAGATCAGCGGGTGGTCACGCAGTGCGCGGATCGTCGCCTGCCGCAACTCGTTGACCGGATAGAGCGACGCAGAGCCGTGTGCGATCGCGAAATTGATCTTGATGTCCGCCTGAAGACCTCTCGCGAGAATCGACGAGACACGCTGATTGATGCCCACGTACTGCATCAGGTCGGGCACCCACGGGCGCGGCTCGGCCACCGGTACGGCGCTCGCGCGGGCGGGCGTGCGCACGAAGTACCCGGAACGCGGACGCGCTTCGAGCAGGCCCTGCGCCTCCAGATGGCGGCACGTCTGTAGCGCCGTCGACAGGCTGATCTGGTGGCGCTCCATCAACGCACGCACGCTGGGCATGCGCGCGCCGGAGACGAGCGTCCCGGCTTCGATCGCCAGACGATAGTGATCCGCCAACTGGCGGTAAATCGGCGTGCGCTCTTCGGGAATGACGGGAAACACCGCAGGTCTCGCCGCTTCCGGGGCGCTTTGCGTGGAAACGGGCGTCGAAGCCATGGGGTCGGTCGTGTCGGTGACCATCAGGTCAGGGGTGGGGGCGTCCATGCGCAGATCATCGGGCATCGGACCGCACCGCAACAGATACAGATTTGAGAATTTGGCATCGTAACAGGTTGTCCGATGCCCATCTGTTTCACACAAAACGGTGCGCGAGTGTGCCTACCGGGGCGATGGGGCCGTCGATACGCTGTAGTCATCTGTTCAACGCCCCGGAGCTTCATCATGGAAACACATCCCGCCCCCACACCCGAGTACGCTTCGCTCCCCCGCAGCCCGGTCGCGAAGCCCCGTGCAGCGCGTGCTGAGGGAGTCGATGTGCCGGTGACGTCCCGCGAGCGCACCGATGTCGGGACACCCTCACCCACCTTGCTCAAGCTCACGCGCGGGCAGTCGTTTCATACCTACGCGAGCCGGGGCACGGTGCTTCACGTTCGTGACGGGAATGTCATGCTGACACCCCCCGCCCGTTGGCTTGCCGCAGGCTCGTGGCGCACGACCGTGCCGTTGGCGGCCGGGCAGGTGTATGTCGTGGAGACATCCGGCTGGTTGATGATCGCGAGCGATGGCGGCGCATCCGTCGCGAGTCGGGTCGGCGCAAGCGACCTCCGGCTTTCGGAAGACCCGCGCTCCCCGGCCACCGGACGCCTTCAAGCCATCCTCCGATATTTCGGCCTTTGAACGGCCTTTGACGCGGGCGCTCTGGTGCCTGAGCCCCCGCGGATTCATCGACTCACGCCAGCAACCTTTCGATATCGGCGCGAATCGCTTCGGGCTTCGCGGTCGGGGCGTAACGCGCCACCACGTTGCCCGACGCATCGACAAGGAACTTGGTGAAATTCCACTTGATCGCCTTCGTGCCCAGAATCCCGGGCTTCTCCTGCGTCAGATAGCGGTAGAGCGGCGCGGCGTCCGGCCCTTTGACGTCGATCTTGGCGAACATCGGAAAGGTGACGTGAAAGCGCAGGTCGCAGAAGCTGCGGATGGCCTGCGCATCGCCCGGCTCCTGCTTGCCGAACTGATTGCACGGAAACGCCAGCACCTCGAAGCCACGCGGCGCGAGTTGCTCATGGAGCGTCTGCAAACCAGCGTACTGCGGCGTGAACCCGCACTCGCTCGCCGTGTTGACGATGAGCAGCACCTTGCCGCGATACTGCGACAGGCTGACGGACTCCCCCGCCAGCGTCTGGACCGAAAAATCGTACACGTGCTGTGTGTGCTGTGGATTCACGCTCATCGGCGGCTCCCTTCCCTGTGGATGTTGGCACCGCGCAGTCTGCCACAACCCCGGCCCGGCGGGCGATTCGCGCCGTAGTCACCTCCCGGTTATCCTTGTTCACCCGGCAAGCGCACCCCGGGTAGCACCTCCTTTTTTGTCGGGTAGCACCTGCGCCGGGAGCGCGGCTATAATCGTTGACCGACGGGCCAAAG
>NZ_MAOS01000065.1:0-26810 GCF_001721285.1 Pandoraea sp. ISTKB | reverse complement strand
GGGGCGTTAGCTCAGTTGGTAGAGCAGCGGACTCTTAATCCGTAGGTCGAGTGTTCGAGTCACTCACGCCCCACCAGATGCCTCGCAAGGGCCGCACGATGTGCGGCCCTTGTCGTTTGTGCGCGAGGTTTCCGCACAGTGCTCGCTTGCACCTGCCATGACTATCTCGCACGGCGATCCAATGCCGCTGTCTCGCGCCACCACGCCGAGATCAACGTCTCCTTCGCATGGAGACGCTGTCGTCCAATTCCTACAGTCAATTCAGCCGCAACCGATGGTGCACAAGGCAGCCGCGCCCTAAGCTGAACTCATGTCGCTGCGCGGCGCGTGGCTGGCATTTGCTACAGGAGACGCATCATGAAAATGGCGAAGTCGATACTCGTTGTCATCACAGCGCTCGCGATGGGTTCGTCCATCCTCGGGTGCACGCTGGGTGGCGCAGCAGCGGGCGGCGTCATCGGTCACGAAGCCACCGGCGGCAGCACGGCCGGGACCATCGGCGGTGCCGTCGTCGGCGGTGTGATCGGGCACGAACTCGGTAAGTAATCCCGCAGGATTGACGTTGCTACCCGACCTGTCATGTTGACCGGCCGGGTAGCGGTACGTCGCGCACGGCGCACCACGGCATGTGCGCATTCACAACGCGGCTGGCGCAGTGCGATCGATGCCGTCAACGGCCCACCACGTACAGCGGACTATTCGGTGCGTAGCCGTACATGATGAGCACGTCGCCGACCAGCGCGTCGCCCGCTGCCCTCGCCTGAACAACGCTTTCGTAACGCTTCGCTTGCGCGGTGCACGTTGCATATTGACGCCCTCCGCCCCTGGCCGGGTCATCGTGACGACCGATGAACGCCGCCTGACGCACACTCCACACGAAATGCCCCTCGCACTTCGAAAACTCCGGCGGACGCCGCACCGCCGGGTCGACCGTGTGCGATGCCTCGCCATCCCGATGCAAACGCCACTGACGTTTGATCGCCGCGTCCGACCAACGCCCCATCCCGATGTCTTTTCCTTTGAGTCTTGCCATCACTCCCTCCTGGAATTTGCCTGCGGCACCTCGCGCGCGGGCACTCTGATAATGGTGACCAATAACGGGGGGAATGGGGTTGGGGAGTGTCCGATATGCGATGCCACACCCTACGATCACGCTTCACGCGCCTCGAAACTCGTCGTGCGTCATGCAAAGGACACCAAATAGCGCTCTGCACTCAGCGCACCCACGCAATATGCGTTCGATTTGCGCTGATTTCCGCTGACTTGCGCTATTTCCCGGCATACATAGCGCGGCGCACACACAACAGATCGGCAACGATTCCGGGATGCCCGCTATGCAGATGATCCTCATTGTCTACACTGGAAGTCCCATTGACGACGATCTCCGCAGGTCTGACGAGCGTTCGCCCGGACGGCACCTGCCCCGCACGCCATGGCGACTGTGACCTTCGCCCCCGCCATCCAACGTCATGTGACCATCGACGAGCAGCACGTCGACGGCGCCAGCGTGCGTGAAGCGCTGACGCAGTGCGTATCGCGCACGCCCGAGCTGCGCGGATATCTCTTCAACGATCAGGGGTCCCTGCGTCCGCACGTCGCGGTTTTCGTAGACGGACGATTGATTCGCGACCGACGCACGCTGGGCGACGGACTGACAAGTGCGAGCAGCGTCTACGTCGCGCAAGCGCTCTCGGGGGGATGACCTCAGCGATCACCATCGCAAAAAGCCACGCCGGCCACGACAACACGGAAAGCCCGGCGCCAGCCAAGGAGGAGCAACATGGAACACGTCACCGGTGCGACGTTACTGGTCGCGACGCGCAAGGGGTTGTTCACGTGGCAACGCAATAACGACACGTGGCGATTGACGTCGAGCACGCCGGATTTTCCGGGCGAACCGGTCAGCATGGTGTTGCACGATGCGCGCGACGGCACGGATTACGCAGCGCTCAATCTCGGACATTTCGGCGTGAAACTGTGGTGCCGCCCACGCGACGCAAACGAGTGGACGGAACTTCCGCCACCGGCCTTCGCGCCGCAAGCGTCGCCTGACGCCCCGACCGATACCGCCCTCGCCGCCTCCGCCTCCGCCACTACCACCGCCACCGACACGCAAGCACCGTCGGTCGATCTGCTCTGGTCGCTCGAAGCTGCCGGCCCCGATGCCCCCGGTGTGCTCTGGGCAGGCACGATCCCCGGCGGTCTGTTCCGCTCGGACGATCATGGCCGTCACTGGCAACTGGTGCAGAGCCTGTGGGATCGCCCGGAACGTGCCGAATGGATGGGCGGCGGCTACGATCACGCGGGCATTCATTCGATCTGCATCGACCCTCACGATAGCCGTCAGGTGATGGTCGCGGTGTCGACCGGCGGTGTCTGGCGAACGCGCGACGGCGGCGATACGTGGGCGCTCGCGGCAACCGGCATGGAAGCCGACTACATGCCGCCCGAACGCCGCCTCGATCCGAACGCGCAAGACGTTCACCGTCTGGTCCAGTGTCGCGACGCGCCCAACGCCCTGTGGGCACAGCATCACAATGGCATCTTCCGCACGCTCGACTACGGCACGTCGTGGCGACGCATTCAGGCCGCGCCATCGAGTTTCGGCTTCGCGGTGGCGGTCGACCCGCACGATCCGGATGTCGCCTGGTTCGCACCGGCCCAGCGTGACGCCTGCCGCATCCCTGTCGATGCACGACTGGTCGTCACGCGTACGCGCGACGGCGGCGAGTCGTTCACTACCCTCTCGCAGGGATTGCCGGACGTGCCCTCCTACGACCTCATCTATCGTCACGGCCTCGATATCGATGCCACCGGCAGCACGCTCGCCATGGGTTCCACCACGGGCGCGCTCTGGATCGGCGAAAACGCCGGCGAGCAATGGCAAAGCCTGTCGACGCACCTGCCACCAATCTATGCCGTTCGTTTTGTCTGAAACCTCTAAATCGACGTGCGAGCCTCGCCCCACGGCTCGCACCAACGATTGCGTCGGAATCGACCACCTCGCTCATCTCGTCGTTTACCCCGTTTCGCTGTAGGAAACCTTCAGTTCGGGTATTTCGTGTCGTATACGAAATGAGACGGACTGGCTTCATCGAATCCCCCCGTCACGCGTCGCCGGACATGTCACACGTGCCGAGCCTGGCGCGTGAGCCAATGTTGCGTCGCGCCTCATCCCGGTATCGACGCGTACTACGGCAAACCGGCGACCACTCCTCGAAACGCCATCGGCGACACGCCACCCGTGTTGCCCGGCATCAAATCTCTAAAAGGAGTCATTCTCTATGCGCATCGCCGACCTCAAGATCCGAACCCGTCTGGCCATCGGTTTCGGCACGTTGCTCGTTCTGCTTCTCAGCATGCTAGTCATCACCCTGGTGCGTTTCGTCGCGATAGAACGCGCCAACGAGGAGCTGCTGAACAGCGCCTGGGCCAAGGCCGACGCTGCCCACACGATCGACGCCATGGTGCGCGGCAACGGGCGACGTCTCCTGGAGTTCTTCACCACCACGAACCCGGCACAGCGCTCGACATACAACGAGCGCATTGACGCGAACCTCGCACGTATGGGCGAAGCACAGGCTTTGCTCGACAAGTACGTCACGACGGAGAACGGCAAGCGGCTGATCGCCGGCATTCGCGAACAGAACGAAGCCTTCAAGAAGGCGCGTGCCGCGATCATCGCTGAGCTCGACAACGATCAGCGCGATATCGCACTCGGCATCACGCAGCAGCAAGCGCTACCGGCGCTCGACACGATGCAGACCGAGGCCGCCGAACTAGTCACGTTCCAGAAGAAGATTCTCGATGAGACGGGGGCCGCCACGAGCGCCGACATCGCCTTTGCGAAGTGGCTGCTCGTCGGGCTGGGTGCGGTTGCCGCCTTCGTCGGCATTCTGGCCGCCTGGTCGGTCACGCGCAGCATCACGCGTCCGCTCGCGCGCGCCGTCGAGGTCGCCGAACGCGTCGCGCAGGGCGATCTCACGAGCCGTATCGACGTGACGAGCCGTGACGAGACGGGCCAGTTGATGGCCGCCCTCAAACACATGAACGAAAGCCTCGACCAGATCGTGCGACGCGTGCGCAGCGGCACTGCCGCCATCGCTTCGGCATCGGGCCAGTTGCTCGCGGGCAATACCGACCTCTCCTCGCGCACTGAAGAACAGGCCGCATCGCTTGAAGAAACGGCATCGTCGATGGAGCAACTGACGGCTACCGTCAAACAGAATGCGGACAATGCACGCCAGGCCAGCCAACTGGCGTCGAACGCCTCGGAGATCGCCGGTGAAGGCGGTCGCGTGGTGGAGCGCGCCGTGACATCGATGCAGGAGATCGCGGCGAGCTCGACCAAGATCAACGACATCATCGGGGTGATCGACGGCATCGCCTTCCAGACGAACATTCTCGCGCTCAATGCCGCCGTGGAAGCCGCACGTGCGGGTGAGCAGGGACGCGGGTTCGCCGTCGTCGCCGGCGAGGTCCGGACACTCGCCCAACGCAGCGCGGCGGCCGCCAAGGAGATCAAGTCGCTCATCGAGACGTCCGTCGGCAAGGTCGAGGACGGCTCCTCGCAAGTGCGCGACGCCGGGCGCACGATGACGGATATCGTGCAGGCCGTGCAGCGCGTGACGGACATCATGGGTGAAATCTCGGCAGCGTCGAGCGAGCAATCGGGTGGCATCGAGCAGGTCAATACCGCCGTCATGCAGATGGATCAGGTCACGCAGCAGAATGCCGCGCTCGTCGAGCAGGCCACGGCCGCCGCCGGCTCGCTCGAAGATCAGGCGCGCAACCTGCGTGAGGCCGTGGCGGTCTTCCGGTTGCCCGGTGGCGACGCCATGACGGCCGCAGACGACGACACCGATCTGGCCGCGAACGGCCCGCGCGGCGCCGTGCTGGCGTTCTCGCGTCAACGGCAGGTCGCATGAGACCCATGAGGCCCACGAGGCTCATGAAGCACGCGCCGACCTCGCGCAGCATCGTCTGAGTTCTCGCATGTCCCGACGCCCCGGCCCTTTCGCCGGGGCGTTGTCTTTCGCCGAACGTCAGGCCATCGCACCGCGCGACGCGCTGTCGCACATCGCTGCAAAGCCCCGTCCACGCTGGTCTGGCGGGCGATGGAGCGCTCAGCGCGGCAGTGCGACATTGGAGTATGATGGCTGCTTGCTATGCTTTTTCCCCACCGTCTGAGAAGAGGTGTACTGTGGCCCGAAAGACCCCCATCGAGCGCTACCGAAACATTGGCATCAGCGCTCACATCGACGCCGGCAAGACGACGACGACCGAGCGGATCCTGTTCTACACGGGCGTCAACCACAAGCTGGGTGAAGTCCACGAAGGCGCTGCCACGATGGACTGGATGGAGCAGGAACAGGAGCGCGGCATCACGATCACGTCCGCGGCGACGACCTGCTTCTGGCGCGGCATGGCCGGCAATTTCCCCGAACATCGCATCAACATCATCGACACGCCGGGACACGTCGACTTCACCATCGAAGTCGAACGCTCGATGCGCGTGCTCGACGGCGCGTGCATGGTCTACGACTCGGTCGGCGGCGTGCAGCCGCAATCGGAAACGGTCTGGCGTCAGGCCAACAAATACAAGGTGCCACGCATCGCGTTCGTCAACAAGATGGACCGCGTGGGCGCCGATTTCTTCCGCGTGCACAAGCAGATTCACGAGCGTCTGCGCGGCAATGCCGTGCCCATCCAGATTCCCATCGGCGCCGAGGATGGCTTCCTGGGCGTGGTCGATCTGGTGAAGATGAAGGGCATCGTCTGGGACGAAGAGTCGAAGGGCGTGAAGTTCGAGTACGTCGATATTCCCGAGAACCTCAAGGACACGGCGCAGGAATGGCACGAGAAGATGATCGAAGCCGCTGCCGAAGCCAGTGAGGCCTTGCTCGAGAAGTATCTCGGCGGCGACACGCTGACCGAAGACGAGATCAAGGAAGGCCTGCGCAAGCGCACGGTCGCCGGTGAAATCGTGCCGATGCTGTGTGGCACCGCGTTCAAGAACAAGGGCGTGCAGGCCATGCTCGACGCCGTCATCGAGTACCTGCCTTCGCCGGTCGATGTGCCCGCGATTGCCGGTCACGACGAAGACGACAAGGAAATCGAGCGCCACCCGTCGGACGACGAACCGTTCTCCGCCCTCGCCTTCAAGATCATGACCGACCCGTTCGTCGGCCAGCTCATCTTCTTCCGCGTGTACTCCGGCGTGATCGAGTCCGGCGGCACGGTGCTGAACCCGCTCAAAGGCAAGAAGGAGCGCCTTGGACGCGTCTTGCAGATGCATGCGAACACGCGTCAGGAACTCAAGGAAGTACGCGCCGGCGATATCGCGGCCGCCGTGGGGCTGAAGGAAGCGACGACGGGCGACACGCTGTGCGACCCGAACCACGTCATCATCCTGGAAAAGATGGAGTTCCCGGAGCCGGTGATCTCGCAGGCGGTGGAGCCCAAGACCAAGGGCGACCAGGAAAAGATGGGCCTCGCGCTCAACCGTCTGGCGCAGGAAGATCCGTCGTTCCGCGTGCAGACCGACGAGGAATCGGGCCAGACGATCATCTCCGGTATGGGCGAACTGCACCTCGAAATTCTCGTCGACCGCATGCGCCGTGAGTTCGGCGTGGAGGCAACCGTCGGCAAGCCGCAGGTTGCGTATCGCGAGACTGTGCGCAAGAAAGTCGAGGACGTTCAGGGCAAGTTCGTCAAGCAATCGGGCGGACGCGGCCAGTACGGCGATGTCGTCATCACGCTCGAACCGGACAAGGAAAAGCCGTACGAGTTCGTCGACGCCATCAAGGGCGGCGTGGTGCCTCGCGAGTACATCCCGGCAGTGGACAAGGGGATTCGCGAGACGCTCAACAACGGCGTGGTCGCGGGCTATCCGGTCGTCAACGTGAAGGTCACGCTGACGTTCGGCTCGTACCACGACGTCGACTCGAACGAAAACGCGTTCCGCATGGCCGGCTCGATGGCCTTCAAGGAAGCGATGCGCAAGGCCGAGCCGGTACTGCTCGAACCGATGATGGCCGTGGAAGTCGAAACGCCCGAAGAGTTCATGGGCAACGTGATGGGCGACCTCTCGGGACGTCGCGGCATCATGCAGGGCATGGACGACATCGTGGGCGGCGGCAAGATCGTTCGCGCCGAGGTGCCGCTCTCGGAGATGTTCGGCTACTCGACCTCGCTGCGTTCGCTCACGCAAGGCCGTGCAACGTACACGATGGAGTTCAAGCAGTACGCCGAGGCACCGAAGAACGTGGCCGACGCCATCGTCACGTCGAAGAAGTGACAACGCTGCGTCGCCTTCGTAGTCGAAGTCGGCGCAACGTCACGGTGGAGTAAAGCGCCGATGCGCAGGAACGGCGGTGCAACATGCGCCGTCGCCTGCGTCACCGGCGACCAACGCCCGCAGCGCCAGCGCCTTTGTCTCAGGATCGGGGGCGTATCGCTTGCGGGCGTTGTTTTTTGCGAGTCCCTGACAGTCCCGAGAAGCCCCCCGTCTCCCCTCCCCCCGCAACATCATGATGAAAAACGTCCTCAGCATTCAGTCCCACGTCGTCTTCGGCCACGCCGGCAACAGCGCCGCCGACTTTCCGATGCGACGCCTCGGTGTCAACGTGTGGCCGATCAACACCGTCCAGTTCTCGAACCACACGCAGTACGGCAAATGGACGGGCCAAGCCCTGCCGAGCGAGGAAATCCTGCGACTGGTCGACGGCATCGCGGACATCGGCGAACTGGGCAGTTGCGACGCTGTCCTGTCCGGGTATCTGGGCGCCCCCGAGCAGGCGAGCTTCGTGCGCGCGGCGGTGCAACGCGTCAAACAGGCCAATCCCGCTGCGATCTATCTTTGCGACCCTGTGATGGGGCATCCGGAAAAGGGATGTCAGGTCAAACCGGGGATCGAGCAGGATCTCGTCGAGCACATGCCCGGCATCGCAGACATCATGACGCCGAACCATCTCGAACTGGAAAAGCTCTCGCAGCATCCGATCGATACGTTCGACGATGCCGTTGCCGCGTGCCGCGCTCTGCTCGCGCGCGGGCCGAAGATGGTGCTCGTCAAACATCTGGAGTACGCAGGCAAGCCGCAAGACCGCTTCGATATGCTCGTCGTGACGAACGACGAGGCATGGCACGGCTCGCGCCCGCTCTATCCGTTCTCGCGTCACCCGGTGGGCGTGGGCGACCTGACCTCAGGCGTGTTTCTCGCGCGGCTGCTCAAGGGCGATACGGTTCGCGCGGCGTTCGAGCATACGCTGGCCGCTGTCGATGCGGTGCTGTCCGTCACGCATCTGGCGGGGCGCTACGAGTTGGAAATCGTCCGCGCGCAGGACGAGATCGTCACGCCGCCGCGCCGTTACGAAGCGCGAGCGGTGTGACGTCGTCAGTCGGAAGACGTTGAGCGGGTGGCGCTTCAGTACGCGCGCAGATGCTCGGCGTGATGCGACAGATGGTCCGCCATGAAGGTCTGGATGAAGTAGTAGCCGTGGTCGTAGCCGTCCTGACGACGCAGGTTGAGCGGCTGTCCCGCCTCGCGGCATGCGCGCTCGAAGATGTCCGGATGCAGTTGCGCTGCAAGGAACTGGTCGTTCAGCCCCTGATCGATCAGGATGCCGCCCGGGAACACGGCTTTGCCCGCCTTTGCGATCAGCTCGCTCGCGTCGTACTGACGCCACGTCTCACGATCCGCGCCCAGATACCCGGTGAACGCTTTCTCGCCCCACGGGCAATGCATCGGCGCGGCAATCGGCGCAAACGCCGAGACCGACCGGAACTTGTCGGGATTGCGTAATGCAAGCGTCAACGCACCATGGCCCCCCATCGAATGCCCGAAGATGCCGATGCGCTCGGCATCGACCGGCAACGACTGCGTCACCAGGTCATACAACTCGTCGACGATGTAGCTGTACATGCGGTAGTGCGTCGACCAAGGCGCCTGTGTCGCGTCGAGGTAAAACCCTGCTCCCACGCCGAAGTCCCACGCGTCGGTCTCGCCCGGCACACCGGCACCTCGCGGGCTCGTGTCGGGCGTGATCAGCGCCACACCGTGCTCGGCGGCAAGCCATTGCGCGCCGCCCTTGATCATGAACGTCTCTTCGGTACACGTGAGACCCGCGAGATAGAACAGTGCAGGCACGGCACGGCCGTCGCGCGCTTGTGGCGGGATGAAGACAGAAAAACGCATCGGCAGGCCGATGGTCGACGACGTGTGACGATAGAAACGCTGGGTGCCGCCGAAACAGCGATGTTCGGAAAGGAGTTCGAGCATGACGGGATCCGGGAGTGTACGGGGCGTCGGCCATGGCATCCGGCGGTGACGCGGCCTCTCATGCATCGAGCCCGACCGGCCGCCTGTGGCGACATACGGCTGCTATCTTACCTTGCGGGCACGATGCGTGACATCGCCTAGGCACTCGACGAGAACAGCGTACCTGTCGACGCCCGCCATGGCCGACGCGTTGTCTGGCATGCCTCCAGCACCTGCCCGGCATCCGTCGGGCTATGGCGTGCTGTGATGGGCTTGCGCTCGCTTGATGCCTTGTGACAGGCGAATACGCGTCGCTACGGTTGGCGTCCCTTACTCGTTACCAGGAGCGCCCCATGCCGAAGTCGCCTTTCGATCTCGACGATGTGACCAATCTCGTCCACCACAACGGCATTGCCGCACGTCTGTCGGAGCAGGAAAAGCGTTTGTTGGTGCTGCTCGCCGGGCGCGCGGGCACGGCGTTCGAGAAGCATGCGTTGATGGAAGCGCTGTGGGGACGGCGCGCCCAATGGATGGAAGACGCCGCGCTCGTGCAACTCGTCTCGCGTCTGCGGCGCTCGCTCGCCCCGCTCGGTCTGCAACGCGCCATCGTCACCGTCGCCCGCGTCGGGTATCGCTTCGACATGCCGTCGCCCTCGCTCGCTACAGCCACCGCAAAGCCCACCACAGGGCCGTCACGTCCTCATGCCACAACCGAGGCGTTATGCATTGACGATTCGACGGGCGTCACGTCGCTTGCGTTGCCACTTCAGCATGGCGTCGCCCGCGACGGGCACGGCGAGGTGCGACGCCATGGCGTCATCGTGAAGATTCCGCAGATCGAGTACCGCCTGCTGTGTGCGCTGCGTTCCCCCGTCGATGTCGTCCATGACAAACGTACGCTCATCGCGATGCTCTGGCCGGCGCGTCCCGATCAGGACGACACGAATCTGATGCAAGTCGTCTCCCGCCTTCGACGCAAACTCATCCCGCTCGGGCTGCACCGGCACATCGTCACGGTGCCACGCGTCGGTTATCGCTTCGCGTCTTGCGATACCGCGCTTACGCGCACCCCGGATCCGACAGATGTGTCAGCGCAAACGCCAGGCGCACCGCAACGCGCCGGCACGGGGATGTCGGCGACGTGGCATCTCGCTCGCCTCGCACTTCACGCACTGCGCGCGCTGACACGTCGTTTGCGCTGGCGCGACCGCTGAGCGAACGCGACGCTGGTCACGCCGATGCCGCAGCGGCCAGCGCCGCCCGGCGACGGCATCTGTCCATAAACTCTCAGGAGCCACAGCATGTCCGATACCACTCGTAACATCCCGACGCCCCGCGCACCTCAACAAACGTCACAGATCACCGAGACTGCCTCGCAAGCGGCAACAGCCACCGCGCAGAGCGAACTCGTCTACCCGACGGACCCGCAAGACGGGGCAAGCGAGGCGACCTACGCGCAGAACGGCTTCGATCCCGCGACCAGCACGACGCAACTGTCGTACACCTCGGCGCGGGTTGCCCGGCGTGTCTATAACCACTACGCAAAGAACGCATTCGAGGTCTCCGGTTACTACACCGACTGGTCGCAATACGACGGACGCCTCGACGGCGACTTCAGCAACGAGGCCGCCGGACGCGGCGTCGATCTGATGCTGCTCGACCCCTTCGCCTACGATCGGCTGATCGTGGGCTTCGCGGGCATCGTCGGCGATCAGGGTGAGAAAGCGCAGACGATTGCGCGCGCGGCGACCGACTTCGTACGCAAGCCGGATCAGGCCACCTTCGTCGATAGTTGGGGCGACGTGCTCGCCTATCGCAACTGCGGTTTTCCGGGATGGGTCAGCAACGACGTCATGCCGATGTTCCAGCAGTCACGCGCGCAGGGGGTGCTCGGCGGATTGCGTCTGTTGCACGCGAAGAATCCGGCGCTGAAACTCGCCCTCGCCATCGGTGGCTGGACCATGAGTCAGGCGTTTCACGGCATGGCCGGCACCAGCGCGCGACGCAAGACGTTCTGTGCGAGCGTCGTCGACTTGCTCAAGCGCTTCCCGATGTTCACCGAGATCAATCTCGACTGGGAGTACCCCGGCTCACCCGGCGACGACGGCAACGTGTACGACGATACGGACGGTCCGAACTACGCAGCGCTCGTTAGCGATCTGAAAAAGGCCCTCGTGGCCGCAGGACGCAAGGACGTGGAAATCTCGATCGCCGCTTCGGCCAACGTGGCCGACATGCGTCACGCGAATCTGCCGGGGTTGATCGCCGCTGGCGTCTCGCGCATCAACCTGATGACGTATGACTTCTTCGGCACGCCGTGGGCACCGACGCTCGCCCATCACACCAATCTGCACGACACGAACCCAGCCGACGCCGGTGGCTTCTCCATCGACCGTGCGGTGAACTGGTTGCGGCAGGCCGGCGTGCCGCTCGCCAAGGTGCATATCGGCTACGCGGCCTACTCGCGTAACGCGCTTCAGGCGCAAATCACACAGGTCAGCGCCCTGTCGGGCGCCTATTCGCCGGGCGACGACATCACCGTCGGTACGTTCGAATCGGGCACGACGGAGTACTACGACGTGCTGCGCAATTACCTCGATCTGGAAAACGGCACGGCGCGTCATGGCTTCGCGCTCTACACCGATCCGGTCGCCGACGCGGACTTTCTGTACCAACCGTCCAGCGGTCTGTTCATGTCGCTCGACACGCCACGCACGGTGCGGGCCAAGGGGGATTACGTCAAACGCAACGGCCTCGGCGGTCTCTTCACATGGACCATCGATCAGGACAACGGGGTGCTGGCCAACGCCGCACACGAAGGCCTCGGGCAGAAGGCGACGGTGTCGCACATCGACATGACGCCCTTCTACTTCAGCGGGAAGACGTCGCTCGACGAGTCGACAGGAGAATGATCATGCGCTTTCTCCTGTCTCGACTGCTGGAACCGTCGACGTGGGCCGGCCTGACAGGGCTTTCGGTGTCGCTCGGCATGTCGCCGGACGTCATGCACGAACTCGCGCAGGCGGGGGCGGCGGTCGCATCGCTCGCGGCGATGGCGCTTCCGGAGCGTGCGGCGCGCGGGCGACGAAACGACGACATTTCCGGGCAACCGTAAGTCCATTCGGGGACGTAGCAAGCGTAGAAAACGTGGGCAACGTCGACAGCCCTGCCTGCCGCTGTGCCCGCTAGGCACGGGCCGTGAGCGCATCGATATAGCGTTCACGGCCCATGTCAGGAAAAAATCGTCACGATTTCTAAACTTTTCGCTGCACGCGTCGCTATACGGTAGAGGACACGTCACGCCTTGCTGCGCTGCGTCGCGCGGCCAGGTTTTGGGAAACCCCGGAAAGATGTCACATTCGCCCGCTATGATGCCGGCGATGCAAATGGCAGTGAGACACCCCGAGGCCCCGGCACCCGCCTGTCAGGCAGTTGTGGCAGCGACGTCCCTCAGCAGTGCATGACAGACGCGTCGCGAAACGCCCGTCGGCACGGCCCTGTAAAGGGCTGGCCAGAACGAGCGCGACGACGCACGATGGCGATCACAACGATCCTGTCGGGCCATCACGGCCATAGCGGTTGATAACGACCGATAACGATTAATAACGACCAGATTCACCAGGGATTCACCGGGGGCCTTATGAAGCTGATCCTGCTGGCGCTAGCCGCCTCGCTATTTACGCTCGTCATGATGGTGCAGGCGCGCAGCGAGGCGAGTGACGTCGCCGTCTCCAAGTCGCAAGCGCAACCGACCGGCATCAACATCAGCGAACGCGTGCGTACGCGCAAAGACATGGCGATGTGGAACGCGCGTCGCAAGATGCACGCGGTCCGCCAGGAAGACTGAACGGCAGCAACATGCTGCGTCGCACCAAACTTGGGCATCCTCGAACAGCGTCCTATAGTGGAAAGGCACATAGGAGAGGAGATAAGAACGATGCCCGTATTCCACTTCAATCTCTACGACCTGACCTTGTTCCTGCCGATGGCAGTGGCCGGTGCGCTACTCGTTGGCGGCATCCCAGTTGCCACCCGTACCACGCGCTATAGCTTGCGTGCGGCCGGCGCGGTGGTCGGTGCGCTCGTCGCGTTCCTGGTCGTGGAGGCGCTCCCGGTGCTCGTATAGCCGGCGTCGCGCTTACGCAAGACCCGCGTCGAACGAGGAAGGTCGACAGCGTGCGAAGCACGCAGTGAGCGGCTTTTTCTCGCGACTTTCGATGCCTGCGCCGCGTGCGCCCCCAGTGCGCGGCAAGGGTTGCGTATTCCCTTCGAATCCTGTCGGCGGTCATGACGATGTCATCGCCGCGACCTAAGCTGATCTACGGCAACTTCGGTTGCGCTGTCACCCTCTCTGTTGCGCCGCCGACCCGCTCGGCGGCTTTTTTTATGACATCGCCGAGTGGCACACCCCGAGATTCTGGCGCTATCGCGCTGTATCGCGCGTTGTCCCGTTTTGTTCTGCCATGCGGCGCGCCATCGCCTACAATCACCGGAAGTGCAACGCCATGTGCGTGCTCCCGCCGCAACGTCAACAGGGATCGCGCCGTGCCGACAGAGGAGGTTTCCGCATGTCCGACGCGTTCTCCCGCGCCTTTGCCGTCGTCGTCAACCAGTATCGTTCGCCGCGCCAGTACACGGTCTCCGTCGAACGCGCCAGCGAGATGATCGCCAAGAACGTTGGCTTGTTTTCGGACGGGTTCGCCGCCGAACCGCACCTGATCGTGGGGCTGTTCGAAACCGAAGCCGAAGCCTGGGCGCTCGCGCGGCGCCTCCAGCGCACCCGCACCACCATGCAGGCGCTTTTACAGACGCCTGCGCGTACGGCCTCTCCAACTTCCCCCACCTCTCCCACCTCATCCGCATCCGTCTGGCCGCCGGAACTGGATTAACCCCGCCCGTCGCTGTGACGAAAAAAGTCGCGCCGTCGTCCGTCGTTACGCGTAGAATTCGGAATTCCAGATATCACGAATCACCGGCGAACGCCGGAATGACATGTCGTCTCCTGCCGATTCCGATTTCAATTCCGACGCCCAGCGCATCTCGCTGGGCTCACAGCCCTCGCTTGCGCCGCTGGCCAGTTCACCGGTCCTAATCGATCAGGTCTACTCGCGCCTGCGCGACGCCATCGCCGACCTCACGCTCCCCCCGGGCGAACGCATCCGGCAGGCGGAACTGGCGGACTCGCTCGGCGTGTCGCGTCAACCCGTCAGCCATGCGTTGCAGTTGCTCAAACGCGACGGTCTGGTCTGCGACAGCGGACGTCAGGGACTGGAAGTCGCGCCGATCGACCCGGATCATTTGCGTCAGCTTTATCAGGTGCGCACTGCACTCGACGGACTGGCAGCCCGACTCGCCGCGCATCGCGTGGTCGACGGTACGCTGCCTGCGCCCGACTTGCGACGCTTGCAGGACGCTGTCGCGGCCGGCATGGCGATGACACGCGGTACGCCGGTGGCACGTCAGGTGCGTATCGAAGTGGCGTTCCACACGGCACTGCATGATGCGTCGGGCAATCCGCTGATCGCGCAGACGGTGGCGCCGCAGTGGCCGCACATCATGCGCGCGATGGCAGCGACGCTCGACGCGCTGCCGATGCAGGAAGTCGTCTGGCACGAGCATGGCGAAATCGTGGCGCGCATTGCGGCAGGCGATGCCGATGGCGCAGAATCCGCGGCCCGCGAACACACCGAGGCCGACGGCGGGAACGCGCGTCGTGAATGGCTCGCCCGCCTGACACCCTCGAACTGAACCGACCGACTGGACCTGATGCCGTCGAACCGACGGCATCGCACCGACCCGCCATCATGCAAGCCGTCATCTCCGCCGCCTTTCCTGTTTTCGGCCTGATCTTCCTGGGCTACCTCTGTGCGCGTCGCGCCTGGCTCGGCACCACCGCGCTCGACGCGCTCAATCGCTTCGTCGTCTACCTCGCGCTGCCCGCCGTGCTGTTCCAGTCGATGGCGCAAATCACCTGGGCGGAACTCTTCAATCCTGGATTCCTGGGCGCTTTCGGCGGAGGGATGGCGGCCACGTTCGCGCTGTCGTTTCTGCTCGACCGCACGGTCCGGGGACGGCTGACCGACGCGAGCATCGAAGGCATGGGCGCGGCCTATCCGAACGCAGGGTTCATGGGCTTTCCGCTGTGTCTTGTCGCGTTCGGCCCGGCGAGCGTGCCGGCCGTGGTCGTCGCCATGCTGCTCACGGCGACGGTGCTCTTCGCGATCTCGATTGCGATCATCGAGACAGATCTGCAAGCGACACCCGACTGGCGTCGAACCGCCGGCTTCGTGGTGCGTGCGCTGATCCGCAATCCGCTGGTCGTCTCGCCGTTCGCCGGCATGGCGTTCGCGGCCGCAGGCATCGCACTGCCCGCCCCCGTGCTGCACTTCACCACGCTGCTCGGCGGCGCCGCCAGCCCATGCGCGTTGGTCGCGATCGGCATGTTTCTCGCACAAAGTGCGGGCGCCGCGAAGGAGCCGCGCATCGCTCACGCTGTGGGGCGTCTCGTAGGGCTGAAGCTGGTGTTTCAACCGGCGATCACGGCGTTTCTGGCATTCCGCGTGTTCGATCTGCCGTCGATCTGGGCGCATAGCGCGCTGCTGCTCTCGGCGCTGCCCATCGGCACCGGACCATTCATGCTTGCGCAACTGTATGGACGTGAAGCCGCCGTCGCATCACGCGCGATTCTGATTTCGACGGTGCTTTCGGTAGTGACGGTATCGTTGCTGATCGGCTGGTTCAGCCTTCGGTGATCGGCGAGCGTCAGGCGATACAAGGCAGGTGCGCGGGATGACCACGCTAGCGCAGACTCACCGACGGCGCGACGACCACGCGATCCCGGCCCGAGCGTTTTGCGGTGTATAGCGCCGCGTCGGCGGCACCGAGCAAACGCATCGGCAGCGTTTCCGGATCCGCAGTGTCGCGCGGATCGATACTGGCCAACCCGATCGAGATCGTGAGCGGCACGAGCGCACCATCGTCGTCGGGCACTTCCAGTCGCGCCACCGCACGTCGCACGCGCTCCGCCACCGTCCCCGCCCAGTTCTGTTCGGTCTGCACGAGCAACGCGGCAAACTCCTCGCCGCCGTAACGCGCCAACGTATCCGTCACGCGAAGCTGCGCACGCATACACGCACTCGCCGCACGCAAGGCGCGATCACCCGTGGCATGGCCGTGGCTGTCGTTGACGCGCTTGAAATGATCGATATCGATGAGCAGACACGCGAGCGGCGCGCCATAACGTGCGCCGCGCACCACCTCCTCGCGCAAACGCTGATCGAAGTAGCGCCGGTTCGACAGGCCCGTCAGCGGGTCGGTCAGGCCGATGCGCTTGAGACGTTCGCGATTCCACATGTTCTCGAGACACACGGCGACGACCGCGCCGAAACGTTCGAGGAAATCGGTCGCCATTTCAGGCGCGAAGCGTCGCGCGTCGCGACTACCCAGCGCGATCACGCCGATGTGACGCCCGTTGCGGGCAAGCGGCATGACGACCGCACTCGCGGGAGGACGCGCGCCGAACAGCGACGCGTGGCGCTCACGGGGCGCCCCGATCCAGAGTTGTCCGTTGCCGCATACGGCGCTGAAGGTGCCGGCATCCTGCGCAATGCACAGACCGGCATCCAGCGCACGAATGCCTTCGGCGGTATCGATGAGGTCACGCAACGTGTCGTCGACTTCTGCGAGCATCAGGCGCACGCCGGACAGATCGAAATCGTGACGCAGACGATTGAGCACCACTTCGAGGAATTGACCGAAGTCCGGCGCGCCCATGAGCGCCAGCTCGATGTCCTGGAAACGTTTTAGCGAGCGCTCGTTGCGCTGGACGGTTTCCAGCAGCGATTGCAATGCGTCGAGCGTCGGTGCCTGATTGGTTGCCACGTAAGGTCTCGAAAGACACGCGGCACTGCGCGGCCGCCTAGCGTGCTTGCCCCACCATGATGACTTCATGACGACGCATGTTGCAATGCCGTCGTGAAGCGACCATGCGGCCATCATGAGGCCGTTAACGGCACATGCCCATCAAATTTAAGGGTGATGAGAATCTATTTTGCCGTCGTGAAATCGAGCACTGGTGTGCGCTTTCTGCCGTGCTAGGGAAAATACTGACTTCGCATGAAAGCAATGCGGCGATGCACAAAATCCGTCCATCGTGGTGCATGACGATGTCCGGGCGGGCAGTCGTCCACCGTACCGGGTGAGGCTGGCATACAACATCGCAGACGACAAACTCACGCCACAACCTCCCCGCTAATGCAACGAAACGACTCACCATCGGCCACTTCACAATCACCGGACGCCAGCCGCCATCGCATCGACACACCTATCAAAAGCATCAGGTACGCATTGCGCTATCGAGGACAAGAAGCTCACCGGCATGAAGTCATGCTTAAGGTCGGCATAAGCGATGCACCGCGCTAACTTCGGTGCACGCCGCGATGACGCAAGCATGAAACATCGAGTTGGCGATGTGCCCGTTGTGTCTGCACCACAACGCCACCTGTGCGCACCGCGTCGCGCTGCATTTTTTCATCCCAGGCGCTTGGGAAACGACGCATCGCCATGTCTCACTTCAGTCACCACACTTCCCGGCAAGCGGGAAAATCGGACACGCTGACGCGTAGGGATTGCTGGACGATCAAAGACTTCGATGCCACGGAGATGGCGTCGAATGCGGGCGATGGCGCGATGTGGCGCAATCTCGCAGACCGGCCGTCCGGCAATGCCGAATGCATGTCGCATCGCAGCGAAAAATGGCTGGAAACTGGCGTGGATCAACAATCCCACAGTTTCCCTGCTTGACACCTTCCCACCTTTCCCGTAAAAAAACGGGTGCATGAACGTTGTATGGCGAGTCTTGTGTCATCTAATGTCGCCCTCTGCGTCAACTCGGTTGTACCTGATCAGCTTTAATGTCATGCGCTCGCTGAGCATCTCGCTCGCTCATTTGAAAACTTTAAGGATTTAAGAAATGGCAACTGGTACCGTCAAGTGGTTCAACGACGCCAAGGGTTTTGGTTTTATTACGCCGGACGAAGGTGGTGAAGATCTCTTCGCTCACTTCTCGGAAATCCAATCGAAGGGTTTCAAGTCGCTGCAAGAAAACCAGAAGGTCAGCTTCGAAGTGAAGATGGGACCGAAGGGCCGTCAAGCTAGCCAAATCCAGCCGCTGTAAGGTCTGGTGACTGGCTGAGCGATCGCTCACGCGATCGACGCGCCTCGGGCGGTGCGCTAACCCTAGCCGCCGCCCGAACTGAAAACCCCGCCGAGGCGGGGTTTTTTCATGGCTGGGCGATACTGCGCTGCGTCAGACCGCGCGCGGCTTCACGCGACTGGCGGCTTCCACCGCACGACTGCGCGCCACATCGAGATCGTCGTCGTAAGCGAGCGCCACGCCCATGCGGCGCTTGACGAAGCTCTCCGGCTTGCCGAACAGACGAATGTCCGTTTGCGGCACCTGCAGCGCCTGATCGACACCGTCGAACACGATGCCCTTCGCATCCACACCGCCGTAAATCACGGCACTCGCACCCGGCGTCTTCAGCGTGGTGTTCACCGGCAGCCCGAGGATCGCGCGCGCGTGCAGTTCGAACTCGTTCTGCCACTGCGTGATCATCGTCACCATGCCCGTGTCATGCGGACGCGGGCTGACTTCGCTGAACCACACATCGTCGCCCTTCACGAACAACTCGACACCGAAGATGCCCTGCCCGCCAAGATTGTTGGTCACTTCGCGTGCAATCAGACGCGCCCGTTCGAGCGCGACGGACGACATCGGGTGCGGTTGCCAGCTCTCGACATAGTCGCCACTCACCTGCTTGTGTCCGATCGGCGCACAGAAGTGCGTCTCGACCTGGGCGTCGGCGCCGCGTGCGCGCACCGTCAGCAACGTGATCTCGTAATCGAAGTCGATGAAACCTTCCACGATGATGCGGCCATGGCTCACGCGTCCGCCCGCCATCGCATAGTCCCAGGCGGCCTTCACATCGGCCGCGCTGTCGATCTTGCTCTGCCCCTTGCCCGAGCTGCTCATGACCGGCTTGACGATGCACGGATACCCGATGCCGCCGTCGATGGCCGCCTGCAACTGCTCAAGCGAGTCGCAGAACTGGTAAGGGCTCGTCGGCAGACCCAGCGTTTCGGCAGCCAGACGGCGGATACCTTCGCGGTCCATCGTCAGACGCGCGGCGCGCGCGGTCGGAATCACGCGCACGACACCGTCGGCCTCCAGCGCTTCGAGCATCGGCGTGGCAATCGCCTCGATCTCCGGCACGACCAGATCCGGCTTCTCCGCCTCGATCAGCGCCTTGAGTTGCTCGGGATCGGTCATCGCGATCGTGCGCGCATGATGCGCCACCTGCTGGCCCGGCGCGTTCTCGTATCGATCGACGGCAATCGTCTCGACACCGAGACGCTGCAACGCGATAAGCACTTCACGGCCGAGTTCGCCAGCGCCCAACAACATGACCTTCGTCGCGCTCGGCGACAGCGGGGTTCCGATAGTGGTCATTTGCGACCTTTGAAGAGTGAGGAATTAGGGGCGACGACGGCAAAGGCGAGCGCGGGACGATCTCACCTCACGGGCGTCGTACGGGAAAGACGTATTGTAGCGAGCCTGCCCTCCGCTGCGGCGGCCTTCGACAATCGCAGGACCGAGGAACCCAAGGACGAAAGCGTCGTGCGTCAGGCCAGCGCGCCGCGCAACACGCGACGACAGCTCGCCACCATGCAGGCTTCGGTGTCGTGATAGCCCATGAGCACCCATGCCGTCCCCGCGTTGGTCATGGCGCCCACGAGCGCCAGGCCGACGATGCGCGCTTGCGCCTGTGCCTCATCGCCTTCCGGCTCGGGCGTCGACGCCATGCCAAGAATCAGTTTCGCGAATTCGAAGATGTAGCGCTGATAGGTCTGGTCCGTCTCCGGACTCACCCCCATCACTTCGAGCAGCAGCACACGCGCCGCATGCGGATTGCGCAGGAAAGAAAAGAACGCGTGGAGGCCGGCATCGAGACGCGCATCGAGCGTCGGGGCGCTCGCCGCGATGGCTGCCTGCAACTGTGCGAGCAACGATTGCGCGTGATACGAGTAGGTCGCCCGCAGCAGATCTTCCATGTTGGCAAACGCCGCGTAGAAATACCGGTCGTTGAGCTTGGCCAGCCCGCACACCGCGCGCACGGTGGCGCGGCGAAAGCCGACGGTGCCAAACACCTCGGTCGCGGCGTCGATCAATGCCGTACGGCGCGCCTGCTCACGCTGCGCCTGATCTACACCGCCGTAGCGCCGCCCCTGGGCCGGCACCTTCGCCACTGCATCCGACATCGCAGCATCCCTCGATTCGAGTCCTTGTTCCATTTCGCTATTTGACATCACACGGACGGAAAACTAAAGTGGTGACACGCAACACCAAATTTGCATGACCTCATTATAGGTAGCGCGGGCGCCCTTGCAAGACGAGACGGATGGGCGACGACGCACCCCAGACGGAGACAGCGCAATGAAGACGTTCACGGACAAGGTCGCCGCGATCACCGGCGCCGGTTCGGGCATGGGCCGCTCGCTCGCGCTCGAACTCGCCCGCCGAGGTACGCATCTCGCACTCTCGGATATCGACGAAGCCAGCGTCGCCAACACAGCCATTGCCTGTCGCGCGCTCGGCATACGTGTGACGTCGCAACAACTCGACGTGGCCCAGCGCGACGCCGTTTTCGCCTGGGCACGCGATACGGCGGCAGTCCACGGCAAGGTGAACCTCGTGTTCAACAATGCAGGCGTCTCGCTGTCGGTGCCTGTGGCGACGGCGCGTCAGGAAGACTTCGAATGGCTGATGAACATCAACTTCTGGGGCGTGGTGCACGGCACGCAGGCCTTCCTGCCCTACCTGAGCGCTTCGGGCGACGGTCACATCGTCAACACGTCGAGCCTCTTCGGCATCATCGCGATGCCCACACAATCGGCCTATAACGCCAGCAAGTTCGCCGTACGCGGCTTCACCGAAGCCCTGCGCATGGAGCTGGATCTGGTGGGCTCGCCCGTATCGTGTACGTGCGTGCATCCGGGCGGCGTCGCTACCAACATCGTGACGACGTCACGCATCGACGACAGCATCGCCGCGTTCACCGGCATCGACGCACAGACCCATCGCCGTCGCGCCAACAAACTCATCGACGTGACAAGTGCAGATGCGGCCGCGCGGCAAATCCTGGCGGGTGTCCAGCGCAACGCCCGGCGCGTGCTCGTGGGCTCCGATGCGCGCCGCGTCGACAAGCTGGCGCGTCTGCTCGGGGCGAGCTATCAGGCCATGGTCGTCTGGTTCTATCGTCGCTCCGCTATGTCGGGCAAGCGAGCAACCGGCCCCGCCAGCGCGCACCCCACCAAGACCGAATCGTCCACGCACTGACGCCATCACCTGTCCGAGGATCTCGTCATGACGACCAACGCCACTGCTACCCCAGCCGCTCATCAAGCCAGCGCCGGTGCGAACCTCTCGAGTCTCGACGTCGTCATCGTCGGCGCCGGGCTGTCCGGTATCGCCGCCGCCCACTATCTGCGCGAACGTTGCCCGGGTACGCGTTTTGCGATGCTCGAAGCGCGTCAATCGCTCGGCGGCACGTGGGATCTGTTCCGCTACCCCGGCGTGCGCTCCGACTCGGACATGTTCACGCTCGGCTTCAGCTTCCGTCCGTGGACGAGCGATCAGGCCATCGCCGACGGTGGAAAGATCCTCGACTATCTCAAGGAGACGGTGCACGCGGAGGGCCTAGCCGACCGGATCCGCTACGGACATAAGGTCATCGAGGCCCGTTGGGATTCGAGCGTGGCGCGCTGGACACTCGACGTCGAACACACAGATGCCGACGGCCATCGCGAGACGCGCTCGATCACCTGCCGCTTTCTGTTCATGTGCAGCGGCTACTACGCTTACGACGCCGGTCATGCGCCCACATGGCCGGGGATGACGTCGTTCAACGGCACCGTGGTTCACCCGCAGCACTGGCCCGCAGCGCTCGACTACCGAGATAAACTTGTCGTCGTCATCGGCAGCGGTGCGACGGCGGTGACGCTGCTGCCGAGCATGGCCGCCACCGCCGCTCACGTCACCATGTTGCAGCGCTCGCCCAGCTACATTCTGTCGATGCCGCAACGCGACGGCATGGCCGAGCGCCTGCGCAGTTGGTTGCCGGCCGGTGCGGCACACCGCATCGTGCGCATGAAGAACGTGCTGATCACGCTCGGCTTCTACAACGCCGCGCGACGCTGGCCGCACGCAGTCCGACGTCTGCTGATCAAGCGCGCCGCGCGACAGGTGCAGGGTCATGCCGATGTCGAACGTGATCTCACGCCGCGTTACAACCCGTGGGATCAACGTCTGTGTCTGGCCCCGAACGGCGACATCTTCAAGGCGATGCGCAGCGGGCGCGCCGACATCGTGACGGACGAGATCGCAGCCTTCACACCGACAGGGCTTGCGCTCAAGAGCGGCAAGACGCTCGAAGCGGACATCGTGGTGACCGCCACCGGCCTGCGCGTGCAACTGATGGGCGGTGCACGGCTGCTGGTCGACGGCAAACCGGTCGCACTCGCCGACACCGTGGCATACAAGGGAATGATGTACAGCGACGTGCCGAACCTGGCGTCGATCTTCGGCTATACGAATGCGTCCTGGACGCTGAAGGCCGAGCTGATCGCGCAGTACGTCTGCCGTCTCATCAATCACATGAATGCGCACGACGCCGACACATGTGTGCCGCATCTGCGCGACGGCGAGCAAGGCGAGTTGCCCGCGATCGGACTGACGTCGGGCTACATTCAACGGGCAGCAGGCGTTCTACCCAAGCAAGGCCGGCGTAAGCCTTGGGTGTTCTACCAAAGCTATTTGCGTGATTTGCGCCTGATGCGCTGGAGTCGCGTCGACGACGGCGTCATGCGCTTCGAGCGGCGTGCCACGCGGCAGTGCGACGTCTCGTCGCATCGCGAGTCGGCACCGCACCTTGCTACGATGCGTTCTGAGTGACCCCCTTCCCTCATCCAGCGCTACGACACGACGCCATGCTCATTGCCTATCTGCTCGCCTGCCTCGTCATCGCTTTCGCGGCCGTGGTGTTCGTTCTGATGCGGTTCACCCGGCGCGTGGCGCACCGCGCCGAAGCGAGCGTGCCGCCGGATGGCCAGTTTCTCGAGATCGACGGAGAACGACTGCATTACGTCGACTTCGGACATGGCCCGGCGATCGTATTCATTCATGGGCTTTGCGGTCAGTTACGCAACTTTGCCTACCTGCCGCTCGCGGCGCTCGCCCACACGCACCGTATCGTGCTCATCGACCGGCCGGGGTCGGGTTACTCCACTCGCGCATCGGGGCGCGATGCCGCGATCGCATGGCAAGCCAACGTCGTCGCCCAGGTGATCGACAAGCTCTCGCTGGATCGCCCGCTGGTCGTCGGGCATTCGCTCGGCGGCGCGGTGTCGCTGAGGCTCGCGCTCGATCATCCGCAACGGGTGGGCGCGCTCGCGTTGATCGCGCCGCTCACGCAACCGGTATCCGACGTCCCTGCCCCGTTCCGGGCGCTCGCCATCCGCAGTGCATGGTGGCGTCGCTGGGTCGGGCGCACGCTCGCCGTGCCGGTCGGCATGATGACGGGACGCACGACGCTCACTTACGTCTTCGGCCCGGAGGACGCGCCCAAAGACTTCCTCATTCGCGGCGGTGGCGTGCTGGGATTTCGACCGGGTAACTTCGAGGCCGGTAGCGGCGACATCCTTGCAGCAGAGCGTGACATGCCCGGGCTTGCCGCACACTATGCGGAGCTGACGGTGCCCGTCGACATTCTTTATGGGCGTGGCGACCGCATTCTCGACTACCGTCAGCATGGCGAGCGCATGCCGGTCGCCAATCCTCGCATACGTCTGGCGCTCGTCGACGGCGGCCACATGCTGCCCGTGACGCAACCCGAAGCGACCATGCAATGGCTCCAGGAAGTGACCGCACGAATGCCGTCCACGCATGACTACCGTCCCCGCAACGACGTAATGACAGTACCGACGCAAGCCGCTAACGATGCTGCGTGATGCAGCGGAAAGGGTTGCGGCATCGTTCACCATGTCGCACGACCGCGTGACATGACATGGTGGCGCTCCTCGCTCGCGCGAACCTTCCGACCACTCGCTGCCGCGTCGTAGCGTCTCGATTTCAAAACTTCCCTAACCGAACGGCCGGCACGCCGCGCATCGGGAGTCGCCCGGCCTGCGGTCGACGCTTTCCGATGGCACACTAGGGACTTTCTGATTTCGCGCGGCTTGCGTGCGCACGTCCCATGGCAGATCGACCCGGTCGCACCGAAACGCCACCGTCCCCCTCCGGCGAAGCGCCCCGCTCGTCGCTGCGCATGGCGGCAAGTCTGGTACTGCTGCGCGAGCGCGCCAGCGGCATGGAAGTGCTGTTGTTACGACGTGCCGTTCGCGCCAACGATTTCAGCTCCGACGCCTATGTGTTTCCCGGCGGTGTGGTCGACGCCGCAGACCGCCGCGGCCATGCCGTCTGCGAGGATCTCGACGACAAGACAGCGAGCGCACGTCTCCAGCTTCCGGATGGCGGCCTCGATTACTACGTCGCCGCCATCCGGGAATGCTTCGAAGAAACCGGCGTGCTGTTTGCGCAGGACGTCGACATTGCCGACACCAAACTCGACGAACAACGCCTCTATGCGCTGCGCGCGCAACGCGAAGCACTCCACGACGGAACGATCGACATCGCATCGTTTTGCCAGTCGTCGAACGTGCGGCTCACGCCTCGTCATCTGCACTACCTGAGTCATTGGGTCACACCGCTGGCGTTGCCCAAGCGCTTCGATACGCGCTTCTTTCTTGCCATGCTGCCGGCGGATCAACTCGTCGAAGTGGATCAGATCGAGACGGCGGCCCATCGGTGGATGCGTCCGCAATACGCGCTCGCGCACGCGGATCAGTTGCGTCTGTTGCCGCCCACACGCAAGCTGCTCCAATGGCTCGACGGCATGGGCACCGCCACACAAGCCATTGCGACGGCCAGTGCGTTGCAGGAGATCCCGCGCATTCAACCTCGGCTCGCCAACGGGAAACGTGGTCGATGGCCGGTCACGCCGGACGAACCGGCCTGGGCCGAACTCACGCTGATCGATCCCGAGGAACAAGGGACGGGCAGCTACGACATCGTTCCCGGACGGGTCGTGCAACTCATGCCGGGCGTATTGCGGTTGACCGCTTCGAATCCGGGCATGATGACCGGCCCCGGCACCAACACCTATCTTGTGGGCGGCGGTCCACAGAACGCGTGGGCCGTCATCGACCCCGGCCCCGGCGATGCCGCGCATATCGACGCGATCCTGCGCGCCACCTCCGGCGTCGTGCGACAAATCTTCGTCACCCATACGCATCGCGATCACTCGCCCGGCGCGCGGTTATTGAAGGAGAAGACGGACGCGACGACTTACGGCATGCCTGCCGTCCACGACGAAGGGCAAGACACGAGCTTTGTGCCAGACGTCACCCTGACGGACGGCGACGAGGTGACGTTGCCGGACGGCCGCCGCCTGCGCGCCATTCATACGCCAGGGCATGCCGCCAATCATCTGTGCTACGGACTTGATGAGGTGAAGCTTGTCTTCACCGGCGATCACGTCATGCAGGGGTCGACGGTCGTCATCAATCCACCGGATGGGCACATGACGACCTATCTGGCGTCGCTGGAGACGCTGGCCGCGCTGGGTCCGCAGTGGCTGGCGCCGGGACATGGGTTCGTGATGGATCGTCCCGCACAACGGATCGCGCGGCTCATTGCGCATCGGCTCGCTCGGGAAGCGAGTACGTTGGCAGCCCTCAGGCAGGTCGGTCCGGCAACGGTGGAGACGTTGACTCCGGTCGTCTACGCCGATGTGCCTGCTGCGCGCCACGGGGTCGCCCGACGCTCGCTGCGTGCACATCTCGACAAGCTCGCGGAGGATGGTCGCGCGGCGGTGTCGTCCGAGGGCGTGTGGCGCTCGCTGGACGAGGGGAACGCCAACTGACGGGGTCTTCTGACGCTCCACGCCCATGGCGGCTTGACGTCATGACGCCTTGACGCCGTACGGGGGGAGTCGCGCATCAAACGACATCCGGCGCGTAACGCGGAATACGCAAACGCTCAGGCGTCGCCATCCCCCAGCAATTCGTCGACGATTCGCTCCCCGGCCTTGCGTCCCGCCATTTCAGCATCGAGGCGATTGTCGCGATGGCCGTCCGGTGAGCGCACTTCCGGGCCTTCTGGCTTGTCGTGCTTGAGCACCTGCACCAGATAGTCCCACGGCCCGGCGTACTCGTTCTGAAACGCACGCACGCGGATGCGATAGCCCGCGCGGTAATCGTAGACCTGCTCATGCGACGCGTAGCTCATGACAGACTCCGTAGTTCGAGTAGTGGCGAGAGACGGCAACGGCAACCGACGTCATACGTACGCAGGGGATGCGATGGCGTCAGGGCGCCCGGACGTCGACCGGTTCGGTATCGGCGCCATCGGCGATCGCCCGAGCGGCGAACT
>NZ_MAOS01000064.1:0-28068 GCF_001721285.1 Pandoraea sp. ISTKB | reverse complement strand
TGCGTCCATTCGATAGCGGGGAACGCATGGCGACAGGAGAAGCGCCCATGGGAAAGCCGTCGGTGCCTGCTTGACCGGAGGGGAAGAGGACCGGTCGGGGGTGCCTGACGGTTTGCCCGGTGCTGCGTTGCTGGGCGTGGGCGCGCGCCTGTCGGCGGGACATAGGAGACAACGATGCTAAAGAGGTGACGCAACGCGGGCAGGAGATGCCGTCCAGCCCGCGTGCGTCGTGTCATGTCGCCGGAGGCAGGCGGCATGACGAGGGGAGAAACGTGGCTTACGGATTCGAGTACTTCATCTCGCCGTTTTGACGAGCACGAACGAGTTCGTCATAGACCTGTGCGCGCGTCTTGCCGGGCACATTGGCGTTGGGCATCGTGTTGAACGCCGGGTAGTCGTAGTCGTTCTGCGGGATCAACCCTTGAGCGCGTGCTTCGATCAGTTGCTCACGGACCTGCGCACGCGTGAGTTGCGACGTTTGCGGCACCCAGGCGTACGGCGAACCGTCGGGGTAGGCGTCGCTCGACAAGCGCGACTGTGCGAAGGCGGAACCTGCTGCGGCGGCCATCGTGGCCGAGATCAATGTGGAAACCATCAACTTGCGATTCATGACAATAACTCCTGTTCTTCTGTCTTGCGAAGGGCGCTGGTGCGCGACCGTTGAAGCCAGTCTAAGCGTCCGGCTATCACAGAAAAACGGCAATTAAGCGAATAAATACTTACGCGAATCGCAACAATGCGTGATGGGTTCTCGTCGGACGAGAAGTGGAGAGTGGGTGGGATGCGCTGCGGGGTCGAGCCGAGGGGGGCAATGAAAAACGCCGCCCGAAGGCGGCGTCGATCACGCAAAAGAGCGAGAGGAGGCGAGGCTTAACGCGTAGCGATGGCAACCGCTGCGCCGGCCATGACAGTGCCCGTTGCGCGGTTCAACCGCTTGACTGCGCGTGCCGAACTCAACAGGCGTCGCGCGCGGGCGGCCAGCGCGATATAGCTGCCGAAGACGATCGCCAGCACGGTGAGCGTGACGCCCACGACTTCGATGTAACCGAGCGCTGTCACGCGTGCTAGATCGAGCAGGTTGGGCAGCAACGCGAAATAGAACACGACCACTTTCGGGTTCCCCATCGTCACCGACAGGCCGCCGAAAAAGAGACGCCAGGATTTTTCGCGTGGCGCGGCGGCGAGCGGCTCCGCCGGCGCAATCGCCGGGGCGTTCCACATCTTCCATGCAAGATAGAGGAGGTAGGCGGCGCCCGCGTACTTGATCGCGAGGAACACGCCCGAGAACGTATGGGCCAGCGCGGCGACGCCAAGCACAGCGAGCGTGAGCCAGACGACGTCGCCGATCGCCACGCCTGCCGAGAACGCGATAGCGCCTTGCGTGCCGCGTCCGAGCACGCGCGCTACGATGGCGGCGATGCCGGGGCCCGGCGTGCCTGCGCCCACGAACAAGGCAAGCGCAAACGTCAGCAAATGTGTCCAGTCCATCACGCGTCTCCTCGCGTCGTTGACGATCCGGCAGCCAGGTCCGGGGCGTCTATCCTTCGTGCCGAATGTCGGCGGCGCGTGAGCTTCACGACGCCGCTACGTAATATCAGGCGCCCAGCCACGGCAGGCCGCGGAAGCACCAGCCGCTCACGTGCTTGCGGTGACCTGCGCTGTCCTTGTCGCCTTCGAAGCCTTCGAGAATATCGAACGACTGCGTGAAGCCCGCTTCATAAGCGACCTTTGCGGCAGCCTTCGAGCGTGCGGCGCTGCGGCACAGGAACAGCAGCGGCGTATTCTTGTCCGGCGTTTGCGACGTCAGTTGTTCGAGGAAGTGTTCATTGGGCACGCCGCCCGGGTATCGCACCCATTCGACGTTGGCGTACTGACCGTCCGGGACTTGCGGGCGACCGACCCAGTCGAGTTCGGCGCGCGTGCGTACGTCGATCAGACGAACGTTCGCATCGGCCTTCAGCAGTTCCAGCGCTTCTTCCGGCGTCACGGCGCCCGTGTAGGCGAGCTGGCCCGAGGCGCGACGTTGCGTGGCTTGATCGAGAATGGCTTTGGCGCTTGTCATATTGCTGTGATCTCGTTAGTCGATGGTTGTCCTTCATTCTAGCGTGCACCACACGCTAGATGCGTGTTAACTGTTCCGTCGTGATATTGGGAGTCGTCCGGATGTTTTGGGATTTGCACTACGACTGCCTCAGTTGACGCATTATGACGGTGCAGAGACGCGCACGATTTCGGGCCGATGAATTCGATGAATGGCACCTAAAAGGTGCATAATCCTCGAGTGCACCGAATTGGTGATATTTTGGTGCAATGTGCACCGAAATAAGGAATTTCGGCCCATGAGCGGGAATTCGCAGCAGGACGCACCAGAATCGATTATTTCCTTAGAAATCAGTGGGCGAGGGTGGAATGTGGCGGGTAAGCGATGCGCTGGCACGCTTCCTGCTTATCAATGGCGAATCCGAACACGGAGTTCGTTAAGAGGGTGCGGCGACGCGGGCGATGAGCGCCAGCAGCGCCAGATTGAATCTTTCGGGAGATAGCATGAGCAAATCTGTGGCAGATGTGTTGAACCTGGTTAAGGAAGAAGACGTCAAGTTCGTCGACTTCCGTTTCACCGACACGCGCGGCAAAGAGCAACACGTCTCGGTGCCTGTGTCGCACTTCGACGCTGACAAGTTCGAGAGCGGCCACGCTTTCGACGGTTCGTCGATCGCAGGCTGGAAGGGCATCGAAGCCTCGGACATGCTGCTGGTCCCGGACGCCAACACGGCGTACATCGACCCGTTCTATGAAGAAAGCACGCTGGTGCTGACCTGCGACGTGATCGAACCGGCCGACGGCAAGGGTTACGACCGCGATCCGCGCTCCATCGCCAAGCGCGCTGAAGCCTATCTGAAGAGCACGGGCCTGGGCGACACCGCCTTCTTCGGTCCGGAACCGGAATTCTTCATTTTCGACTCCGTCCAGTGGAACACGGACATGTCGGGCACGTCCGTGAAGATCAATTCGGAAGAAGCACCGTGGTCGTCGTCGAAGGACTTCGAAGGCGGCAACACCGGTCACCGTCCGGGCACGAAGGGCGGCTACTTCCCGGTCGCACCGGTCGACACGTTCCAGGACATGCGTTCGGAAATGTGCCTGCTGCTCGAACAACTGGGCGTGCCGGTCGAAGTGCACCACCACGAAGTCGCCGGCCAGGGCCAGAACGAAATCGGCACGAAGTTCTCGACGCTGGTCGAGCGCGCCGACTGGACGCAGATCCTGAAGTACGTCGTGCACAACGTCGCACACAGCTATGGCAAGACGGCAACGTTCATGCCGAAGCCGATCGTTGGCGACAACGGCTCGGGCATGCACATCCACCAGTCGATCTGGAAGGATGGTCAGAACCTGTTCGCCGGTAACGGCTACGGCGGTCTGTCGGAATTCGCGCTGTACTACATCGGCGGCATCATCAAGCACGCCCGTGCCCTGAACGCGATCACGAACCCGTCGACGAACTCGTACAAGCGCCTCGTGCCGCACTTCGAAGCCCCGGTGAAGCTGGCCTACTCGGCCCGTAACCGTTCGGCCTCGATCCGTATTCCGTACGTTGCCAACCCGAAGGGCCGCCGCATCGAAGCGCGCTTCCCGGACCCGATGGCCAACCCGTACCTGGCCTTCTCGGCCATGCTGATGGCCGGTCTGGATGGCGTGCAGAACAAGATCCACCCGGGCGAAGCTGCCGACAAGAACCTGTACGACCTGCCGCCGGAAGAGGATGCAAAGATCCCGACCGTGTGCTCGAGCCTCGAACAGGCGCTGGAATACCTGAACGAAGACCGCGAGTTCCTGACCCGTGGTGGCGTGTTCACGGACGGCATGCTCGATTCGTACATCGAACTGAAGACCAACGAAGCGCGTCGTGTCGCGATGACCACGCACCCGCTCGAGTTCGAACTGTACTACTCGCTGTAATCGAATCGCTGCGCAGGGAATGCGCCGGCATGACGGAACGCCAGCGGCCGACCGTCATGCTCGACAAGCACGGGGGGATGGCCGCGGCCGTCCCCCTTTTTTATCCGTCGCGCATTCCGCTCATGCGTTCCGTGTCTCTCATGGCTCGCCATGAACTTATCGCCCCGAACCTCGATGAAAAGTGTCCGCGTTGGTGAGAAAGGGCAGACGAAGCGAGCCGCACAAGCCGCCGCTGATGACGCCACCGATGTAACGGCAGACGCTGCCGCAGCTTTTGCCGGCGCGGCCGGCCATGCGTCGCTGCTGCATACGAGCGTCGACCCGTGGGAAGCGAAGCTCGCCGCGACGGGTATTTTGCCGGGCCTCGAAGCGCTGCCGACCGTGCTTCTGGTGCTCGAAAAACACTCGCTGCGCGTTGTGTTCGCCAATCCGGCGGCCGAGGCGCTGCTTGCACTCTCGCGCCGTTCGCTCTCGCAAATGACGTGGGACGACGTCTTCACGAACGGGGACGTGCTGTCCTCGACGATGACGGAACTCATCGCCAATCACTTTCAGACGACACGCCTCGATCTGGTGCTCGAACGCACCGCTCAGGAGCCATTGCATACGCACGCCATCGTGGCGGCACCGGAAGCCGCCCCCGATTTCGTGATCGTCGAGTTGATCGAGAACGAGCAGAAGCTGAAGAACGAACGCGAAGAGCGGATCATCGATCAGGCGTTGATGAACAAGCAGCTCATCCGCAATCTGGCGCACGAAATCAAAAACCCGCTGGGCGGGATTCGCGGTGCGGCGCAATTGCTGGAGTTCGAGCTGGATCAGCGCGAGCTGCGCGAATACACGCAGGTCATCATCAAGGAGTCCGACAGGCTTCAGACGCTGGTCGACCGTTTGCTGGAGCCGCATCGCCACCCGTACATCGCCACGGACGTGAACATTCACGAAGTGTGCGAACGCGTGCGTTCGGTGGTGCTCGCCGAGTTCCCGCAGGGGCTGTCGATCGAGCGGGATTACGACGTGAGCCTGCCTGACTTCCGTGGTGACAAGGAGCAACTCATTCAGGCGTTACTCAACATCGTGCGTAACGGTGCGGAAGCGCTGCGCGAGCAGATCGCGCGCGGCGATGCCCGCATCGTTTTGCGCACGCGAGTGGCGCGAAAGATCACGATTGCCAAGCGATTGCACAAGCTGGCATTGGAATTGCATGTGATCGACAACGGGCCCGGCATTCCTGCCGACATTCGTGATCGCATCTTCTATCCGCTCGTGTCCGGGCGTGAAGGGGGAAGCGGTCTGGGACTCACACTGGCGCAGTCTTTCGTACAGCGTCACGACGGTCTGATCGAATGCGAAAGCCGGCCCGGACGGACGGATTTCCGAATCCTGCTGCCCCTGGGCTGATGCGGCCCTCACGCCGTCGGCCGTAACACCTGCGGCCGGGCATAGACGTTACACGGTGAACAATGAAGCCGATCTGGATAGTAGACGACGACCAATCGATTCGATGGGTGCTGGAAAAGGCACTCTCACGAGCCAATCTGCCGGTGCGCAGTTTCACCGGCCCGCGCGAAGCCAGCGCGGCGCTCGAACACGACTCGCCGCAGGTGCTTGTCTCGGACATCCGCATGGCGGGCGGCTCCGGGCTCGAACTGCTGCAAATGGCCAAGCAGCGCCACCCCGGCCTGCCGGTCATCATCATGACCGCCTTCTCGGATCTCGATAGCGCGGTGGCCGCGTTTCAGGGCGGGGCGTTCGAATACCTTGCCAAACCGTTCGATGTGGATCGTGCCGTCGAACTGATTCTGCGCGCCGTCGAAGAAAGCCTGCGCGAAGCGACTGACGACGAGCGCATCACCGAAGAGCCCGAGATTCTTGGGCAGGCGAGTGCGATGCAGGACGTCTTCCGCGCCATCGGCCGGTTGTCGCATTCGAGCGCCACGGTGCTCATCACCGGTGAATCGGGATCGGGCAAGGAACTGGTCGCGCGCGCATTGCATCGTCACTCGCCGCGTGCATCGGGGCCGTTCATTGCGCTTAACACGGCGGCGATTCCGAAAGATCTGCTGGAGTCCGAGCTGTTCGGTCATGAGCGCGGCGCGTTCACGGGCGCGCAGGCGACACGGCGCGGGCGCTTCGAGCAAGCCGAAAGCGGTACGCTCTTTCTCGACGAAATCGGCGATATGCCGCTCGATCTGCAGACGCGTCTGCTGCGTGTGCTCTCGGACGGCAACTACTACCGTGTGGGTGGTCACAGCCCGATCAAGGCGAATGTGCGCGTGATCGCGGCGACGCACCAGAATCTCGAGGATCGCGTGCGTCAGGGGTTGTTCCGTGAGGACTTGTATCACCGTCTGAACGTGATTCGACTGCGTCTGCCGTCGCTGCGCGAGCGCAGTGAAGACATTCCGCTGCTGGTGCGGCACTTTCTTCAGAAGAGCGCGCGCGAACTGGGCGTCGAAACCAAGCGCATCAGCGAGGCGGCCTTGGCGCATCTGACGCGCTTCCCGTTCCCGGGCAACGTGCGTCAGTTGGAAAACCTGAGCAACTGGCTCACGGTGATGGCGCCTGCGCAGACCGTTGAAATCAAGGATCTGCCGCCCGAGTTTCAGACGGCGGCGGTGCCTTCGGGGTCTGCCGGTCAGGCCGCGTATGTCAATGGGACGGCAGGTGGCGCGACGGCGCCGGTGTCGGCCGGCAGCAACCCGGGTTACGGGAGCGTCGGCGCCGTGTCGTCAGCGCCTGCGGCTGGGGCGGGTGGCGTGAGCGCTCCGGGTAGCGTTGGCGCTGTCGCAGACGTGTCTGCCGCGTCGGCGATGGCTGGCGTCGAGAGCTGGGAGCCGATCCTGCGGCGTGAGGTCGCGCGGTTGCTGCGCTCGGCGTCGCCCGATGTGATGGATCAATTGACGCGTCGCTTCGAAACCGCGCTGATCAACGAAGCGCTGGATTTCACGCGGGGCCGAAAGGTCGAAGCCGCCAGTCGTCTTGGCATCGGCCGGAACACCATCACGCGCAAGATCCAGGAGCTCGGGCTGGAATCCTGAAGCAAAACGGGGTAGGCTCCTTTGCTTTCTTACATCGCAACAAGGGAGCCGTAACATGGCAAGACGCATCCTGTTGACGGGCGCGACCGGTCAGGTCGGGTGGGAGCTGGCACGTTGCCTGCAAGGCATGGGCGACGTGCACGCCCCCGGACGCCACGAAATGGATCTGCTCGATACCGACAGCGTCGCTCGTACCCTGCGCGACTTTGCGCCGGATCTGATTGTCAATCCGGCCGCCTACACGGCAGTCGATCGCGCAGAAACGGATGAGGCGGCGGCCTATCAGGTCAACGCGGTCGTGCCAGGCATCATGGCAGAAGAGGCAAAACGTCTCGGCGCGCTTGTCGTCCATTACTCCACTGACTACGTTTTCGACGGCACTTCATCTACGCCGTATCGCGAAGACGAACCCACCAACCCGCAAAACGCCTACGGCCGTACCAAGCTGGCGGGCGAGGCCGCTATCGCCGCCAGCGGGGCGAATCATCTGGTGCTGCGCACGAGCTGGGTGTACGGTACGCGCGGCGCGAACTTCCTGCTGACCGTGCAGCGACTTGCCCGCGAGCGCGACGAACTGCGTATCGTTGCCGATCAGTACGGGGCGCCGACGTGGTGTCGCACGATTGCGGAACTCACGTCGCAAGTGCTGGTGCAGGGGCTGACGGAGACGGGTGTCGATGCCGATTTCTGGCGTGAGCGCGGCGGTCTTTATCACTTGACGGCGGCCGGTCAGACCACGTGGCACGGATTCACCGAAGCGATTCTCGACGTGAGCGCGGCGGAGAAGCGTCCGAACGTTGTGGCGATTCCGACTTCTGCCTATCCGCTGCCGGCCAAACGCCCGGCGTATTCCATCCTCGACAACGACAAACTGGCGCGCAACTTCGGCGTGCGGGCCCCGGACTGGCGCGACGCGCTCCAGCTTTGTCTCGCATGACGCGGATGATCCGATAGCGGCGTCTCCTGGGGCTGTGCGACTGAATCGGAAATTCCTCAGCGCGCAGCGCCGGGTTCTTTCGGCAACATGGTGGCTTTTTGTGCATGCGCCCGAGCGCGTGCCGAGGAGCGATACCGCATGCCGCTTCAGCCCACGGCAACAGGCAATGGACAAGCCCCGGCAGGTTCGATGGCCCTGGTTCCCACCGCATTGGCGGGCGCGCGTTCCGTGGGGCAAGGCGAACGGCGGGTCTCTGCGCTGTCGACGAACCCGATAGCGACCCCGGAGGTGTTGTGCCGCGCCATGCAATTGGCCGACACTGACGAGCAGCGGACCCTCCTGCTTCACATGTCATGGCTCTCGCATGCGTTGGCAGAACGTGCGCGAGATCGCTGTGTCAGTGTCGAGCGCCTGTGCGTTCGAGCGGATGCTGCCCGAGGTGAGTTGCCGTTCGACAAATCGGCGTTAAAGCGGGTTTGGCGAGAGCGCTTTTCCCATCTCTCGCAAGGTGCGCGCGCGGGCGATGTCGCGCGTGAGTTGATGGCGTGGTGTTCGGCGTCGCGCGACAGGACCTCTTTTGCCGCGCCATGGCGTGCATTGAGCGATGTGGACGATGCCGCGTTCGACGTGAGGTCATGGGTGCATCTGCCGATGCGCGAATGGCCGGCAGGCATGCTGAGCGTGGCGCTGTCGCTCTCGAATTTGCGCGACGCCGTACTTCCCGATCTGTCGTTGGTGCGTGGGGATCTTCGCGGCATCAGCGCACTGCGTGCCCAATTCGGCGGCGGGCAGTTCAACGGCACTTCATGGTGCGACGCGATGCTGCGTCGGGCAGACTTCGCATTTTCCAATCATGTGAACGCCAATTTCGAGCGCGCGGATTTGCGCGAGGCCGGGTTTCGTGCGGCGGATTTGTCCGGGGCGCGTCTGGTCCGTGCGGATCTTCGTGGCGCCGAACTCTTGCACACCGTGATGTGTGGTGCAGACCTGAGTGAAGCCCGTTGTGAGGCGTTGACGTTCACGAAGGTGCGACTCGACGACGCAGCGCTACACCGGGCGCGCTTGCGGGGCGCGCGTCTGATGGAGAGTAGCGGGCGCCGGCTGGCGCTCATCGGCGTGAGAGCCAAGCACTCGCGATGGACCTCGGTCGTGATGAGTCACGGACGGGCGTCGGGAGCGGATCTGCGTAACGCCGAGTTTCGCGAATGCGATCTCGTGGGATGGGATGCGCGTGGCGCAAAGCTCAACGGGGCGCTTTTCGAGTCGTGCGATATGCGTCAGGTTCGGTTTTGCGGGGCCAGCCTCAAGCGCATTCGTATCGGACGCCACTGCGATCTCGGTGCCTCGCAGTGGTACGACACACGTCTGCGTCTCGATGCTGCTTGGCTGAGGCAATTGACGCCCGCAGAACTCGACGATGTCGTGAAATCGTGGATGACATTCCCCGTCGATCAGCCCGCAATGCGTGCCAGCGTCTTCCTGCAACTCCTCGGGGCGTTACGGCACCGGTCCGGACTTGGGATGCCGGCAACCGATACGGCGCCGTCGTTGCATCGGTTGCCCGAGCACGTTCAGCACAGCGAGTGGCTGGGGCGGCTGCTGGTGGCACCGAGCGAGACGGGTGGGCTCGGCGCGCATGAAGGGTTCGCTGCATTGCGCGCACAGTGGGTGGCTCGCAAGCTTGAGGCGTTGACGGACACGCGGCTGTCGTACGACGAAGCGAAATGGGCCGTACCGGCGCTAATGACGGCGTTGCATGGCCGCTGTGTGAAGGCCTCGTCCGAGGCGGTGTGGGCGTATGCCGGTGCCATGTGTCAAACCCTCTACTGGGCCGGGGAAGGTGTCGGGAACGGCAGCGATACCCGGGCTAGTGCGCTGCGCGTCGCGTGGCTGGAGGCGCTCCCGGCTCACCTCTACACGGCGCTTTCGGCGGATGGCGTCGATGCACTGGACGCCGCCTGCGTCGTTTTAATCCGGCCCGATGGCGGGGCCGCTGCGCGGTTACCAAGATCGCTGCTCGCAGGTGTGCTGGGTTCGGCGACGTTCGGGGCGGCGAAGGCAGGGGAGGTGGCATTCGCGCAAGATTCGGCGCCCGGCTGGCGCTGGGCCGGCGCGAGGGTGGTGGTTCGCGATGACACGTCGCAGGAGGATTACGTGCCGGGTACGATGCGACAGCTTCAGGGCTTGTTGCGGACGTTCGGTTTCCTCGCGGGTGTCTGGCCGGTGGAGTTTTCGCTCGATGCACTTATCCGGCTGACGGGGCGCTGGCTCGGTGATGACGCGCGGGCACGGGCGAGGATATCGTGCGGTGGCGGGTGGCAGCCGGTGGTCGAAACCGTCGCGAAAGAGGCGACGGACGCGCGACATCCGGCGCTGAGTTTGACGGACCGGGTCCGGATGTTGATCGGCACGTCGTCGGTGCCCACACAGATCACGCTACGCTCGGCAGGGTACGCAGACATCGAGGAGGTGTTTCGTGAGTGTCCGTTATTTTCCTTCGATGCCGACGCGCCGATGAGTGTTTCGATGTCGCGTCGTGTCCGGCTCGTTTCTGTCGCAGCGGGCTTCGGATGGCTCGCCACCCAACCGGAGTGGTATCTGCCATCGAGGGCGGGTGATGCCGAGGTGCAGCGTCAGCGTCTCGCGTGTCGTCAGTACGCTCTGGCAGTCCTCAACGAGGCGATGGCCAGTGATGCGTTATGGCGTGGGGTGACGCAAGCACTCGCGCTGCGGGCTTGTCTCGCCAGTGAGGCCAGTTCGGCGCGTCAATTGGCGCAATGTCTGGCCGAATGGATTACCTGTCCGGATGTGCGCGATTTGCCGGGGTTGGCGCAGGCGTGCCGGCACACGCTCCCATGGTTCTGGGCTGTCCGGTTTCCGCTTCCCGCCGACGCGGTTCGCCGGGCCTTGGCAACGCCGGCATCGCCCGAAGCTGTCACGCGCAATTCGAATCAGGGAATGAGGGGCGTTTTGGCTGATATTCCGACATCGGAATGACCGCGCTTTCGTGGTAAAAATACGTACGCGCAATGCGTTGCCGTGATGGGCGGCGCTTCCGGTCGGCAGGACGCGTGGCATTTCTGTAAGTTGGCGACATTTGTGGGGTTTTGGCCACGGATGCCTGCACGTAGAGGGTTGCCAAAGACGCAACCCCACGGGCGGGAATGCGGGGAAGGCCAAAGCCTTGTTCCCAGGCTCTCAGGGGTTTCGTACCCTCCCAGGCATCATGCACTCGACTTGTATTGCGTCAGGCTATCCGGGGTTCGTGGCGGTCAATCGTCGCGAGCTTGACGCACACGCTCCTCTTTCCTGGCCTTTGTTCGACGCCGACGGCACACCGTTGCTGGCGGCGGGCGAGCGATTGCCCTCCGAAGCCGATCTCGATTGGCTCTTCACCATGTTTGCGCCGCACCGGCCGCTGCCCGACGGGGCGACGACGGGCGAGGCGGCGGGGCGCACGGAGGCGGCGAATTCGGCGTCTCCGCTGGGCACCAGTGGTTCGACGGTTTACCTGCACGGTCTGCCGGTCCCGCTGCCGATTGGCGCATGGCTTCAGGTGCGGGTCGCACCGGATGCCGAAACGGCTCGCGTACGGGCCAGACTAATCGGGCGGGCACCCAACGGCATGCTGCTCATCACACCGCCCTCGGCGGGCGAGACGCGCCTGCCGGTGACCGCAGGCGACAAGCTGGCGCTCTGGACCTTTCCGGGCGATAACCTGTACGAATTCACTTGCGACGTGCATAGCGTGCACCACGGGCCGTTCGATTACGTGGTGCTGTCACGTCCCGCACAGGTGCGCGAGACGCCGGTGCGTCGCACGCCACGCGTCGACACACGGCTCGTGGCGCGACTCTCGCCGATCGACGAGACGTCGCGTGCCTCGTTCCGGCGCCTGCTGGCCGACCCGCAGGACACGCCGGAGTGGCTGGTACTGGTGCGCGACATCAGTGCCGATGGCGCGGGCATCATCGCGAAGGCGCCGTTGCCGGAGGGTTGCCATCACGTGGCATTGCAGTTCCGGGTGCCCATCGGCGCCGACATCGTGCCGATTCTGGGCATGGCGGCGGTGCGAAGCGTTGAAGGTCCGCGCGCGGACGGCACGTGGGCCTATGGGCTCGAATTCATGCAGATGGACACCCGCAACAAGGCGGCGATTCGCTGCTTCGTCTACGAGTCCCGGCTGACCGATCCTCGCGCCAGTCATTGACGGATTGTCGGCGGCGACGCAAAAAAACGGCACCCGAGGGTGCCGTTTTTTCTTGGCTGCGTCTGCGCGTCAATCCTTGAACGTGGCGACGACAGGCGTGTGATCCGAGGGCTGTTCCCAGGTGCGCGGCACACGGTCGATTTCGCAGGCGGTGCAGCGCTCGGCCAATGCGCCCGACGCGAGAATGTGATCGATCCGCAGACCTGCGTTGCGCCGGAAAGCGCCCATGCGGTAGTCCCACCAGCTGAACGTCTTCTCCGGCTGATCGAACATGCGGAAGGTGTCGCGCAGGCCGAGACCCTGCAATCGCGCAAACGCCTGACGCTCCTGGGGCGACACCAGATTGCAGCCTACCCATTTGGCCGGGTCGTGCACATCGCGATCTTCCGGGGCGATGTTGTAGTCGCCGAGCACGGCAAGCTGCGAGTGGCGTTGCATCTCATCCGACAGCCAGTGGGTGAGGGCGTCGAGCCAGTTCAGCTTGTAGGCGAACTTGTCGGATTCGAGCGACTGGCCGTTCGGGAAATAGCCGCACACGACGCGCACGCCGCCGATGGTCGCGGTAATGAGGCGTTGCTGTTCGTCGGGGAAGTTCGGCAGATTCTTCACGATATCCGTCGCTTCACCCACCTTCGCGTGGTTGACCAGCAGCGCGACACCGTTATACGTCTTCTGACCGGTGAAGTGCGACGTGTAGCCGAGGGCGGCGATCTCCGTGATCGGAAAGTTCTCGTCGGTCAGCTTCAGTTCCTGAAGGCACAAGACGTCGACCGGATTGCTGCGCAGCCAGTCCTGTACGTGTCCGAGACGAACCTTGAGCGAGTTGACGTTCCACGTAGCGAGTTGCATGAATGTCCTTGATGAGTGAGCGTCAGGCTCAGGCGATATTTAGGCGTGATCGGTCGGCAATTTCGGCACACCGACGAAGTCGTCGAGCGAAAGCCCTTTCTCCTTGAGCAGGGCTTCGAGCACCGGTTGCAGGCGGCCGAGGCTTTCCTGCACGGCTTCGCGCACGGTATCGACCACGACCTGCGTGCTGCGCTCGATCTCGATATTCACGCGTGAGCCGGCGCCCTTGTCTTCGAACGTCGTCATGCGGCGTGTTTCCGGAATCAGCCAGACCTCGAACCAGCCTTCCTGACGATTCACTTCCGAGACGGTCAGACTCGCGCCGTTGATCGCAATGTAGCCCTTGGCGAAAACGTACTTGCGAAAGGCTTCGGGAATGGCGATACGCAATACGCGGTTCGTATCCGAAGTGCGCACGCTGAGAATTTCGGTCGAGAAATCGATATGCCCGGACAGCGGATGGCCGCCGATCTCCGCGCCATCCTTGGCCGCGCGCTCCACGTTGACCTCTGCGCCGACGCCGAAGCTGCCGAGCGTCGTCACGTTCAGGCTTTGGAGGATGATGTCGAACGACGCCGCCGTGGGCGAGAGCAGTTGCGTGACCGTCAGGCAGCAGCCGTCGACGGCGACGCTGGCGCCGAGCGTCAGGTCTTCGCAGAAGCCTTCGGGAAAGGCCAGCTCCAGGGTGCGCATGCCGTCGCGATCTTCGATGGACGACAGCGTGGCCGTGCCTTGAACAATTCCTGTGAACATCGTGATGTCGGTAATAAAGAGTCTTTAGGGGGCTATGCGGCAGTATTCTACTGCCTGGCGACGGTATGCCGCTCGTCATGCGTCGTGCTACGATGCCGCCTTTTCACGGGATCTCGACAGATCGTTATGGGTTTCGAAGGCTGCCTGCTGGCGGATGACTTTTATTATTGGGCGGAGACGTCGCCCGCGCCGGATGGGCAGTTCCACGGAGTGGTGCACTTTACCGGATGGCGCGATGTGGACGATGTCATCGAGACACTGGACCCGCCGCTGACCCACACGACGCCCGAGGCGTACCGCTGGGCGAGCGATGCGCTCGAAGCCGCGCATGCGCTGGCCAGGACGCTGGCTGCCGAGGGTGACCTCGGAATCGAACCCTGAACGATCGATGTTGATCGATGTGAATGCTGGCGCCATCAAGCCAGCCCCTGTCGAATCCAGGCCGCATGTCGGCCGAACGCAAGCTTTACGGACAGCACCATGACTCAGACTAAATTTGAACTTCAAAAGCGTCGCGGCCTGAAGATCGGCGCCGGTGTGCGTCGCGGCCCGCCATCGGGCAAGCAGGTTGGCGCTCAGGGCAAGCGCGGCGCAGGCGGCAGCAAGTTGCTGGGCGCGCTGCTTGGCGCGCCTTCGGACGACACCGATGCCGCCGATGCCACTCACGCCGACACGGCGCCCGATCAGGACAAGTCCAAGGCCTGAACGGCTTTCGGCCGTATGACGGTAGTGCCGGGCTGACGCGCATGTGGCCCGCCCGGCCGTTCTTTCGTCGATATCAGTCCTTACTTCCGTTCAGGGCTTCGCTCAGGGAACGATGGCCAGGAACAGGAAGGCCGCGAACAGCACCAGGTGAACGGCGCCCTGCAGTACGGTCGTGCGTCCGGTGCCGAGGGTGATCACACCAACGAGCAGCGTTACCGCAAGCAGCACCGTTTCCTTCGGCGCGAGACCCAGCTCGATCTGATGGCCGAGCAGTAGCGAGACGGCAGCCACCGTCGGAATCGTCAACCCGATACTGGCCAGTGCCGAGCCGAGCGCCAGATTCAGACTCGTCTGAAGTTTGTTGGCACGCGCGGCGCGCAGGGCTGCCAATCCTTCCGGCAACAGCACTAGCGCAGCAATCACGATACCGACGACCGCCTTCGGCGCTCCCGCCACGGCCACGGCCTGTTCGACGGCCGGCGAAAGCTTCTTCGCCAACCCCACCACGGCCAGCAGCGCCACTACCAGCAGCCCCAGACTCAGCACCGCCGTACGACGCGACGGTGGCGGCACATGCACTTCTTCGCTGGGCGCCTTCGCGAGGAAGTAGTCGCGATGGCTCACCGTCTGCACGAAGACGAACACCATATAAAGCACCAGCGAAATCATGCCCTCGAAGGCCAGTTGCGAGGCCGTGAGGCCCGGGCCAACCACCGAACTGGTGTAGTTCGGTAGCACCAGCGTTAGCCCGGCGAGCGCACACAGCACGGCGAGCGCAGCACTCGCGCCCTCCACGTGAAAGCCTTGCGTATGGTGACGAACACCGCCGAACAACAGGCACAGCCCGACGATGCCGGTCGAGACGATCATGATGGCGGCGAACACGGTATCGCGCGCCAGTCCCGCCTTGTCCGGGCCACCGGAGAGCATGACCGAGACGATCAGCGCGACTTCGATGATGGTCACGGCGACGGCGAGCACCAACGTACCGAACGGCTCGCCGACCTTGTGGGCGACGGTTTCGGCATGGTGCACGGCGGAAAACACGGCGCCGGCGAGCGCGACGGCACAGAGCGTCAGCGAAGCGCTATTCGGCAGGAACCCGGCAACGGCGAGGGCAATGAGGGCCACGATGGGCATGTACATCGTCCAGTGGCCTAGCTTGGCGGTCTTTGAGGAGGACATCGTCGGAGACTCCAGGATTACGGGGAACAGGGTGCAGCCGGGGCGCAACCGATCAGGCAGCGGATCAAGCAACGGCGGGAACATTGCCCCGATGAGAACCTCGGGGCGACGAGTCATGGTCGCAGAAAAGTGACACTCCGACAACAGAAAGGCGTTGACGTGCCGCGAGACGAGTGCTGTGACGTCAGTCCATCGAAAGGCGCATGGACAAACGATCTTGCGCGATCACACGTTTGACTCCGAGTCCGGATTCGTCGAGAAATTCCGTTGAATTCGCAGCGAAATGCGAAAGCCCGTTTTGTGAGGATCGGGTAAGCGACATTTGCCGTTGACATCTCATAGGTGACAGGCGTACTGTTTCGTTCATTGGTCTTACCACTGAACAGCAATATGTCTTTCGATCCCATCGTGCAGGTTTCCGTCTCGGAGCAGGTTGCGCAGCGTTTGCTGACGATGATCCGCACCGGCCTGCTCAAACCCGGTCAGCAACTCCCGCCCGAGCGCGACCTTGCCACCATGCTCGGTGTCGGGCGTCCGGCGGTGCGCGAGGCGATCCGGGGACTGGCGCTGCTCGGGTTGCTGCGTATCCGGCAGGGCGAGGGAACGTTCGTCGGCTCGTTGGAAATGCGCGAACTGCTCGAACCGCTGGAGATGGTCATCGAACTGAACGCGGGCACGCTCGAAGCGTTGTTCGACGCGCGTCTGGTCATTGAGCCGGGTGTGGCGGCGCTGGCGGCCACGCACATTGCCGACGAGGACCTCGCGCGTCTGCATGCGCTCGTCGACGACGAGGAGGCGCTGCTCGGCAGTCCCGAAACGTTTTCTGCGGCCGACATGACGTTTCACGAGACGATTATCGACGCCTGCGAGAACCCATTCCTCCAAAGCATCGCTAACAGCCTCTATCTGCTGGGCAAGAAGAGCCGCCGCGTGACGTCGCAGGTCGATGGTGTGCTCGAACGAAGCTTGCAGGATCACCGTCTCATTCTAGACGCCCTGGCCGCACGCGACCCCGAGCGCGCCGCGCAAGCCATGCGCCAGCATCTGTGTCGCGTGCGCGATGCCTACGCGGCGTCGGTGGCCGCTGACTCAGGCGCGGACTGAGGCATTACCAGATTCGCCCATCCCGAAGGCACGACATCTCATTCCTTTTACCCACTTTACCCACAGGCTCACGAGGAGACACTCATGACTGGCCGGCTGGCGGGCAAAACCGCCGTCATTACTGCTGCGGCGCAAGGCATCGGACGCGCCTGCGTCGAAGCTTACTTGCGCGAAGGCGCGCGCGTGGTTGCTACGGATCTGAATGCAGACACGCTCGCGCAACTGGACGATCACGCGCATCTGGTGCGACGTGCGCTTGATGTCACCGATAGTGCTGCCGTGAATGCGCTGGCGAGCGAACTCGGTGCCATTGACGTGCTGTTCAATTGCGCAGGCTTTGTCCATCACGGTTCGATTCTCGAATGCGACGACGCCGCATGGGACTTCTCGTTCGATCTGAACGTGAAGAGCATGTACCGCACGACGCGGGCGTTTCTACCCGCGATGCTTGCCGCTGGCGGCGGCGCCATCATCAACATGTCGTCGGCGGCGTCCAGCGTGAAGGGCGTGGCCAATCGTTGTGTCTATGGCACGAGCAAGGCGGCCGTGATCGGCCTGACGAAGTCGGTGGCGGCGGATTTCGTCGCACGTGGCATTCGCTGTAACGCCATCTGCCCGGGAACGGTCGAGTCGCCGTCGCTGCGCCAGCGTATCGCCACGCAGGCAGACGCGGCGGGCACGAGTCTGACGGCGGTGCGCGACCAGTTCGTGGCGCGTCAGCCGATGGGGCGTGTGGGCACGCCCGAAGAAATTGCGGCACTTGCCGTCTATCTGGGTTCGGACGAATCCTCGTTTACCACCGGCGCCATTCACCTGATCGACGGCGGCTGGTCCAACTGATTTCGCAAGGAGAAAAGCTTTGAAACTGCTGCGTTACGGCCCGAAGGGCCAGGAAAAGCCGGGCCTGCTCGATGCACAGGGCCAGGTGCGTGACCTCTCCGGCGTGCTTGCCGACATCACCCCGGAGACGCTGAGTCCGCAAGGGTTGGCGGCGCTGCGCGCACTCGACGTGACGGCATTGCCGGTGGTGGCCTCGCCGGGACGTCTCGGTGTGCCGTTCTCGGGCCTCGGCAAGTTCCTCGCGGTCGGCCTGAACTACAGCGATCACGCTGCCGAATCGGGGCTGGCCGTGCCCTCCGAGCCGGTGCTGTTCACCAAGTGGGACAACTGCCTGACCGGCCCGAACGACCCGGTCGTGTTGCCGAAGGATTCCGTCAAAGGCGACTGGGAAGTCGAACTGGGCTTCGTGATCGGTACCACCGCGCGTTACGTCCCGTTGGAGAAGGCGCTGGATTACGTGGCGGGCTACTGCGTAGTGAACGACGTGTCCGAGCGTGAATACCAGATCGAGCGTGGCGGTACGTGGGACAAGGGCAAGGGCTTCGACACGTTTGGTCCTGTCGGCCCGTGGCTCGTGACCACCGACGAGATTCGCGATCCTCAGCAACTCGGGCTATGGCTCGATCTGAACGGCGTGCGCCGTCAGACGGGCAACACTTCGACGATGATTTTCAGCGTGGCGTATCTCGTGCACTACTTGAGCCAGTTCACCACGCTCAAGCCGGGCGATCTGGTAACGACCGGCACGCCGCCGGGCGTGGGTCTCGGCCAGAAGCCGCCGGTGTTCCTCAAGCCGGGCGATGTCATGCGACTGGGCATCGACGGACTGGGCGAGCAGACGCAGGAAGTTCACGCGTATGACGCACGCCTGCTCGATTGATCGGGCGTGCCCGATTCTTTTCACATCGGTCCGGTAAGTTGACGACAATGGGGCGGTGGCGCGAGTCGCCGCCCCATTGTTTTGGCATGGCATCGGCGTTGCAACGGCCGGCGTGCCCTCAGCATTCGTCAACGACCTCATTGGAAGCGACACATCATGGAAGACCTGAAGGGTAAATTCGTTCTGATCACCGGCGCGAGCACCGGCATTGGTGCTGCGGCGGCCAAGGCATTCGCGGCACAGGGCGCAAACGTCGCCGTGCACTACAACCGTTCGGCGGACAAGGCCGAAGCGGTGGCCGACGCGGTGCGCGCGTACGGCGTCAAGGCAATGACGGTGGCCGCCGACGTCCAGGACACGGGGGCGATCGACGCGGCCGTGGCGCATGTGCTCGACGGTTTCGGTCGCATCGACGTGCTGATCAACAACGCCGGCAGCCTCGTTGCGCGCACGCCGTTCACCGAAGTCACCGATGCCTATTTCGACGAAGTGCTCAACGTCAACGCGCGCTCGGTCGTCGCGTTCTCGCGCGCGGTCGTGCCCGCGATGCGCCAGCAGGGCGGCGGGGCCATCGTCAACGTGACGTCGATTGCGGCGCGCCATGGCGGAGGCCCGGGCGCGCTGATCTATGCGGCGTCCAAGGGGTTCGTCAGCACGCTCACGCGTGGCATGGCCAAGGAGCTGATGGCCGATCGCATTCGTGTGAACGCCGTGTCGCCGGGCGTCATCATGACGCCGTTTCACGAGCAGTTCAGCACGCAGGCGCAGATCGATGCCTTCCGTCAAAGCATCCCGATGGGGCGCCTGGGCGAACCGGACGAGTGTTCGGGGGCGTTCCTTTATCTGGCATCGGAGACGCTGGCCAGCTATGTGACGGGGCAGATCATCGAAGTCAACGGCGGACAGTTGATGGTCTGACGCTGGCGGGGCTTGGTATCCCGTCCTGGGTGCTTAGTCCGTTCCCCGTCTTGTGCTTATCCCGCTCGATCGTCGGAATATTCCGAACAGGCATCGCCTGAGCGCCCAATATCGAGCGGGAGATGCCGTCGCGGGTTCGCTTCTCCCGCAATTGCTGGCAAACTTGCCCCATTCGTCTACCAACGTTCGCCGCACCCATGTGCGCGCAACTACTATCGAGGGGCAAATGGAACGCTGTCCGTGGAGCGAAGGCTTCGAACAATACCGTCAGTACCATGATCAGGAGTGGGGCGTGCCGTTGCGCGACTCGCGCGAATTGTTCGAATTGCTGATGCTCGAAGGAGCGCAGGCCGGGTTGTCATGGTCCACGATCCTCAAGAAGCGCGACACCTACCGCAAGGCTTTCGACAATTTCGATCCGGTGCGTATTGCCAAATATGGTCCCGAGGACGAGGCACGCCTGATGGCCGATGCGGGCATCGTGCGCAACCGGTTGAAGGTCAACGGCGTCATCAAGGGGGCCCGTGCCTATCTGGCCATGGAAGCGTCCGGCACGCGCTTTAGCGATTTCGTCTGGCAATTCGTCGGCGGGGAGCCGTTGCAGAATCGCTGGGCGTCGCTGAGCGAAGTGCCGGCAACGTCTGCCGCATCGGACGCCATGAGCAAGGCGCTGAAGAAGGCCGGTTTCACCTTTGTCGGCTCCACGATCTGCTATTCGTTCATGCAGGCGTCTGGCATGGTGAACGACCATCTGGTGGCGTGCCCGCGACACAAGGCGGTGAAGGCGCTCGCCGCGGACGAAGCGAAAGCCGGTGCAGTGCTGGCGCGGAAACGCCGTACGGGGGCGTCGTCGGCTACAATTCGGCCTGACGAATCAGGATCTGCCTAATGTTCAGCTACCGCCATGCCTTCCACGCCGGCAACCACGCCGACGTACTCAAACACTTCATCGCCGTCGAATGTATCGATTACATGCGCCAGAAAGACACGGCGTTCTGGTACATCGACACGCATGCGGGGGCAGGCGGCTATTCGCTTGAAGGCAAGTGGGCCGACAAGACGGGGGAGTACGAGACCGGGATCGGCCGTTTGTGGACGCGTGACGATCTGCCGCCGGCGTTGGCCGATTACGTGGCGCTCGTGCGCGAGTTCAATCCGGACGGCAAGCTGAGCTATTACCCGGGCTCGCCGTATTTCGCCCTGCAACTGCTTGGCGATCGCGACCGTCTGCGATTGTTCGAGGCGCATCCGACCGAGCAGGATGTGCTGCGCGAGAATTTCGAAGCGCAGGGGCGTGCGGTCGCGCGCCGCACGATGATCTTCGGTGCCGACGGGTTTGCCGGTCTCAAGACGATTCTGCCGCCGGCGCCGCGCCGTGCCTTCACGCTCATCGATCCGTCCTACGAGGACAAGCGCGACTACACGCGCACCACACAGACGGTGCAGGAAGGTCTCGACCGCTTCCCGACGGGCATGTATGCCGTGTGGTATCCGCTGGTGCAGCGTCGCGAAGCGGCGCAGTTGCCGGAGCGCATGAAGCGACTCACGATCGACGAGAAGCCGATCAAGAACTGGTTGCATGTGGCGCTCACGGTCTGCAATCCGGTCCCGGGCGGCATGGGTTTGCACGGCAGCGGAATGTTCATCGTCAACCCGCCCTACATGTTGGAAGAGACGTTGAAAACGACGATGCCTTATCTCGTCAAGGCGCTGGGTCAGGACAAGGGCGCGAAGTTCCTGCTGGAAGGTAAGCAGAGCTGACGCGACTGAGCGCGCAGGGACTGCTCGAGTCTAGGGACAGCTGGACAGCGGAGCCGTGGGCCGGTGAGCGGGTGAGGGCGGAGGAGGCTGCGCGGGTTGCGTGGCCGCTGGAACTGCCCGATCTGGCGATGTGTCGATCTGCCGAGTGGTGTGTGGCGGCGCCCCGAAGCCGAGACTTCGGAACGCCATGCCGCGGCGCGGATTACTTGCCGGTTTGCGGAACTTCGTACGGCAGCGACAGCAGTTCATCCGGCGAAAGATAGCGCCATTCGCCGAGTTCCAGATTCCCCATCGGCAATCCGCCGATGGCGGTCCGTACCAGACCTTCCACGCGATTACCTGCGGCGGCGACCATCCGCTTGACCTGATGGTATTTGCCCTGCGTGATCGTCAGCGCAATTTCGTGGGGCGACGGGCTCATGACGTCCGTTGCCGCGAGCGGTTCGGTCTCGTCTCTTAGCAGCACGCCGTTGCGCAGTGCCTGCAACATCTCTTCCGTTACCGGGTGCTTCGTGGTGGCGACATATCGCTTCGGCACATGACGACGGGGCGACATCATGGCGTGCAGGAAGGGGCCATCGTCGGAGAGCAGCAGCATGCCGGTCGTGTCCTGATCGAGGCGACCGGCCGGTTGCACGCCGCGCACGGCCAACGGCAACGGCAGCAGCGAATGCACGCCCTCATGATGCGTCGGACTCGTCGAGCACTCAAAGCCCTCCGGCTTGTTCAGCAGGAGGTAGACGTGCTCTCGGTAGTCCCACGTTTCGCCGTCGAGCGTGAATTGCAGGCCCGTCGGGTCGATCGATTCGCGGGGATTGTCGTGCACGACGCCGTCGATGGCGAAAGCGCCGGATTGAATGAGCTTGCGGCACATCTTGCGACTGCCGAAGCCCTGAGATTGCAGTAAACGTTCGAGCTCGATGATGCGTTCTCCGTCAGGCATCGGGATTCAGGCCGCTATTGTAGCGGCCTGTCGCGGCCTGGCGCGATTTACTCCTCCTGCGTGGCCCCGCTGAACCGGCGGTAGATGAATCGCGCCGCCCAGTCGAGGGCGAAGCCCAGCACACCGATCACGAGAATGACAGCGGTCAGTTCCGAATAGGCGAGACGGTCGCGAGTATCCAGAATCAGATAACCCAGACCGGCGTTCACGCCCAGCATTTCCGCCGGCACCAGCACGATCCAGAGAATGCCGATGGCCAATCGCACGCCCGTAAGGACATGCGCGGCAATGCCCGGGACGTAGACATGCCAGAGCATTTCCCAGCGTGTCGCGGCAAGACTCTCCCCGAGTTGTACCCAACGGCGATCGATGTGCGTGACACCCGCCGCCGTGCTCATCACGAGCGGCCACAGGGCGGCAAACGCCAGCAGAAAGTACACCGCAGGATCGCCGACGCCGAGCGACATCACGGCAATCGGCATCCATGACAGCGGGGACACCATGCGCAGGAATTGCAGCGACGGGGTGAGGGCCTTGTCGAGCCAGCGGACCCGCCCGATCAGAAAGCCAAGCGGCACGCCCAGCACGATGGCCCACGCAAGGCCGACGGCGATGCGGCGCAGACTCGCAAGGATGTGAAGCCCGAGTTGCTCATCGCGAATGAGGTCGGGCAGGGCGTTGAGTGCCGCCGCCGGCGAGAATTGCGACGCGAGCGAGCCGGACGTCGTGAACAACGCAATGCCCAGCCACCAGATCGCCACGATGCCGGCGAGCCCCGCCAGCCCGAGCCACGCGCGTCGCGCGGGACGTGTGGTCGACGTCCCTACCGTCTGCAACGCGGCGTTGCGGCTTTCGCTCACCGGAGGCCGCACACGGCCGGACGCAAGATCAGACAACGATAACCTCCTGACGCGTGAAGCCTTCCGGCAAACCGAAGGCCTTCATGCCGCCCACGGCCGCGATGCTCTTCTTGACGAAGCGGTCGTCGACGAGATCACGTGCCACGAACGCCGGATCGAGTTTGGCCAAAAACGACGCGTTGCCTTCGACCTGCGTCTTTTGCATGTTGCGAACCAGCGCTTCGGTGTAGCTCGGATACGGATACGGCTGGAAGTCGATGCGCTTTTCGTGCCAGTCGGCGTGGATGATCGCCTTGTCTGCCAGATAGCGGCCTTGCTCGGATGCTGCCGGTGCCAGCACGCGTTGCAGCACCTGGAACGGATGCGGCGTGTAGCGGTTTTCGCCTTCTTTCGATAGCAGACGAGCGGCATCTTCGGGATGGGCGCGCGTCCAGGCCTGCGCCTTGACGATGGCGTCGACGACCTTCTGCGACCATTCCGGGCGCGCGGTCAGGTCGCGCTCGTGCATGGTCACGACGCAGCAGGCATGGTTCTTCCAGACGTCGCCGGTGAAACGCAGCACCTTGCCCACTTTCAGATTTTCCGCCGCCGCATTGAAAGGCTCGGCCACGATGTAACCGGCAATCTGCTTCGCGGCAAGTGCCGGCGGCATGTCCGACGGCGCCATCACGATCAGGTTGACTTCGTTGGCTGCGGGCGCGCCGTTCTTCTTGAGCACCGGCGTCAGGCCATTGGCGGCGAGCAGGTTCTGCAATACGACGTTGTGGATCGAATACCAGAACGGCACGGCGACGGTCTTGCCGCCGAGGTCGCTGACCTTGTTGATGTCGTTCGTTACGGTGATCGCGCTGCCGTTGACGTGATTCCATGCCACGACCTTGGCTTGCGCCTGACTGCCGTAACGTGCCCAGACCGTCATGGGGGAGAGCAAATGAACGACGTTGACCTGGCCCGACAGGAATGCCTCGATCAACTGCGCCCAACTGCGCAGCAACGTCGGCTTCTCCGCCTTGATGCCCGCCTGTTCGAAATAGCCGTTGTTATGTGCTACGAGCAGCGGTGTGGCGTCCGTGATCGGCAGATAACCGATGCGCAACGGGGCATCCGGCTCAGTGGCGGCACGCGCGGCGGCCGATGCCAGCAGTGGGGCTGCGCCTGCAACCGTCATCATCGAAGCGAGTTTGAGCCATTCGCGGCGGGAAATTTGGCACATGGTCTGAGAATCCCCGTGGGTGTCGTCGTAGAGACTTATCGTGTTGGGTGAGGCGTTGTCGCGTCGCGGGACATCGCGAGTTGCAACGCTTGCAGTATTTCGATACGCAGGGCGCCGAGCGCTTCCACCTGCGCTTCGCGCGGCGACGGTACGTCGATTTGCCACTGTGCGAGCGTGCGTCCCTGATTGCCAAGCAACACGATGCGATCGGAGACGAGCAGCGCCTCGTCGATATCGTGCGTCACCAGCACGGTGGCGGCCCCGGTATCGCGTACGACCGTCACCAGCAGACGTTGCATGTCGGCACGCGTGACTTCGTCCAGTGCGCCGAAGGGCTCGTCGAGCAGCAGCGCACGTGGCTGACGGGCCAGGCAGCGCGCAAGCGCTACGCGCTGCGCCATGCCACCCGACAACTGACGAGGATTGAGGTGATGTGCGTGCGCGAGGCCGACTTCGGCCAGTGCTGCGTCGATGCGGGTGCGTCGCACGTCGCGTGCGAGTTTCGGCTGCCGCGCGAACGTCAGTCCGAAAGCGACGTTGCGCTCCACCGAGAGCCACGGCAGCAGGCACGGATCCTGGAAAGCGAGTGCGACGTCGGGGCGCGGACCCGTGAGCGGCGTATCGTCCACTGTGACCGAGCCGTCGCTAGGCGTGAGCAGTCCGGCAGCAATACGCAGGAGCGTCGATTTGCCCGAGCCGCTGGGGCCGAGCACGGAAACGAGTTCGCCCGGCGCTACCGAGAGATCGACGCCCCGCAGAATCGCGCGCTCGCCATACGACAAGCCGATATTGCGCAGGGTCAGAAAGGGAGCGACCAATGACGAAGCGCGCGAGGCATCCTCGCGCGCGGTGGCGATGAACGTGTCGGTATGCGCGCGTTGCGTCGCCGTGGGTTGGGTCATGAAACCGTTCCGAGTTTGAGGTGTTGCGCCCGTTGTGCCGCAAGCTGGTTCTTCAACTGCACGAGGCTTGGTGTGACGATCGGCACGAAGGCCGCCTCGCGTTGACGCCGCGCCAGACCCGAGAGTCCGCGCAGATAACCGCGTCCACCACCAGTCTGCACTTCCAGCGTTGCGGCGTCGTGAACCAGCTCCGCGAGCGCAATGCGCAGCTTGAACAGACTCGCCGGGGTGTCAATGAAGTCGCCCTGCCTCACACCCGTCTTCAGGCGTGTGGTGAGTGTATCAAGTTGGTCGGTCAACGCGGCAACGTCGTCGACCACGGCCGCGCGCGCGCCCGGTCCGCCTTCGTTGGTGGCGGCAAGACTGCGACGTGCCAACCCCAGCGACATGCCGCATTGCAGTCCGAGGAACGCCGGGCGCACACGCACAAGCCAGGCGGGTGCGTCGTCGGTGATGCGGTCGTCATCGGTGAGGGGAGTCTCGGCCATTTGCAGTGCCGCAGTATTCGTGCCGCGCAGTCCGATCAGATCGAGATCGTCGCTGCGCGTTACGCCCGGGGCATCGTGGGCGATGGCGAAAATCGAGGGCGGGCCGCCGGCTTCATGATCGACGGCGGCGGCGGCGACGAAACCCTGCTTGCGCAAATTGGTGATCCACGGCAGGCCGCCGTTGATTCGCCACGCGTTCGCGCCGTTGCCGCGCGGCGTGTCCGTCGCGCGAATTTGCAGCGGTTCGATCGCGGACAGAAACTTCATGGCGTTCGACAGGCCGGTTGCCCCCGCGAGTTCACCGCAGAGCAGGGCGGGCAGCAGGCGATCGCGCAACGCGCGATTCGGGCTTTGCAGCAAATATTCGATGAAGGTGCGCTGTCCCCAGAGCACGAACGCCGCCGCGAACGAATGCCCGGCGACCTCGGCCACGTTGTCGATCGCATCGCCGATCGTGCCGCCGGTCCCGCCCAGCTCGACGGGCACGCCAATGCGCAGCAGGTCCGCGCCGGCCAGTTGCGGCACCACGTCGGCACTCAGCGTGGCGTCCGTGTCGAGCGTCTCGGCGTTGGCGTCGAGCCAGTCCGCGAGCGCCGGGGCGCGTGCGGCCAGTCCGTGCAGGCTGGGTTGGGCGTTCATGCGGCTTGCACCTTCGGCTCCCAGCGGTAAGCCGCCAGTTGCGGGTTCAATTCGTTTTGCGAAAGGTTGTTCGCGAAGTTGCAGAGCGTCGCGAGCGATACGCCAAGCACCACTTCGAGTGCGGCAGCATCGTCGAATCCAGCCGATTTGAAGGCGGCGAATTCGGCGTCCGAGACCGCGCCACGCGTGGCGATCACTGCGCGTGTGAAGACGGCAACAGCGTTCAGACGGGCGTCGGACAACGTGTCCTGATCGCGGATCTCGTTGACGAGGGCTTCGGGCAGTTGCGCCTTCTTGAGTGCGACGGCGGTGTGGCCGGCAACGCAGAAGCCGCAGCCGTGAATGCCCGCTGCCGTGATTTGCACCACTTCGCGCTCGGCGAGCGTCAGGCTGGCGCGGCCGTTGATGGCGCCGACCGTCAGATAGGTTTCGAGTGCGGTAGGCGCGTTGGCCAGCGATGCCACCAGATTCGGCAGGAAACCGTTCGCGGCAAGCGACTTCTCCAGAAACGGACGGCTCGCCTCAGGGGCGGTTTCAAGGGTGTGCAATGGCAGTCGGCTCATATCGGGCTCCTTACAGTCGAGCCCCCATTGTGCGCAAGCCCGGCCAGATGCTCAATGCGCGCCCGTCTGGAAATTCTGCGGATTTGTCTCATCGAGGGGCGGAAAGGTCCGATGTCTTTCGCGCGACGTGCCGATGCTGCCCTGTCGACGTGATGTAGGTGGGATGTCGGTAAAGCGGCGAGAGCAGGTGCTGTCAGTGCAGCGGATACGTCGCGGAGGCAGTAGCCGTGGGCTGGGAGGCTTCGGTGCTCGCGTGGGCCGCCTGACGACGCCACGCGCCCGGCTGCACACCAGTCACGCGTTTGAAGGCTTGCGCAAAGGCCGATTCCGACTGGTAGCCGACTTGCTCTGCGGTATCGGGCAGTGAGACGCCCGCGCGCAGCAGCGCTGCGGCCGTCTTCATTCGCACCAATGTGACGAACTGCGCCGGCGGCTGCCCGCCGATTTCCGCGAACTGCTTGCAGAAACGAGCGCGCGACATGTGCACGAAATCCGCCATGCTGTCCGTTGTCCAACGCCGTGCAGGTGATTCGATGATCGCGGCGGCAAGACGGCCGAACGCGTCTCGGCGCATCAAGCGCCACATCCCCGGCGCCACGTCTTCCGCATGGACGGCTTCACGTAACGCGTAGTAGAAGAGCAGGTCGGTCAGACGTGCCAGTAGCGGCGATGGCGTATCCCCGGGGCGTCGCGCTTCGGCTTGTATCAGCGTGAAGATTTGCGTCATGCCTTCCAGTCGGCCGCTGTCGCGCCGCGCGACGATCGGATTCGGCAGCATGCCCAGCACCAGCGCGTCCAGATCGGTACGGAATTCGAAGAATCCGCATGCCAGAGCGACGGATGAGGTCTCGGGTGACGGTTTGCGCGGCGCTGCGGTGAGCGGCGTCATTTGGCCGAGTCGGGTCGTCAGGTCGCTCGGCGGTGTTGCCGACGATGTGAGCGCGTGCGGTACATCCGAGAGCAGAAAGACCGCATCGCCCGTGCTCAGCGAGATGGTGCGTGCGGGATTGCCGGAATCTGCGCCGATGTGCAGGTAGCAGCCGCCATCCAGCACGACATGGAAACTTGCGCGTTGATGTCCTGCTGTTGATGCTTGGTATGTGCCGCAGTACTCGCCGACATGGAATAGGGTGCTCTTCAACTCAAGCCCCGCAAGCAACCAGTCAGCCACGCGATCAGGATGTTCGCCGGCGACGTCGGTTGGCGCGTGGGCGAGCGTTGCCGATGCAGTATCTTCCGCAACCCCGATCGCCCCCTCGATGCTCCGCTTCTCTTGCATCATCGCCAACTCCAAGCCCTTGGTACTTGCGTACCTTA
>NZ_MAOS01000063.1:0-30755 GCF_001721285.1 Pandoraea sp. ISTKB | reverse complement strand
TTCAAACGCCTGCCCGCCCCGCCGGGTGGGCGTTTGACGGTTCCCCCGCCACACGCATGCTGCGACGCAGCATCGAAAGTCGGCACACTGGTTGAACTAATCCCCTGCCCTATCGCTCAGACCCTTCGGAAGTGCCTACCGTGGGCGCTTTCATCTCCTCTTTGTTATTGACGTTACGTGTGCCTAGTTATGCCGGAACCTGGTTCCGGCTTTTTTTTTGCCGCTCGCTTTGTCCCGTGCGCCGCGCGCGGACGAATTCGTCATCCGGCGCGCCTGTTTGGGCGTCAACCCGCCCCGCCTGCTAGAATCGTCCTTTCCTGCATCCCTCAACCCACCACAGTCAATCCACATGTCCCGCCGCATTCTCGTTACATCCGCACTGCCGTACGCCAATGGCCAGATCCACATCGGTCACCTGGTGGAATACATCCAGACCGACATCTGGGTACGGTTCATGCGAATGCAGGGCCATGAGGTGTACTACGTCGGGGCAGACGACACGCACGGCACGCCCGTCATGCTGCGTGCCGAGAAGGAAGGCCTCACGCCGAAGCAACTGATCGATCGCGTCTGGACGGAACACAAGCGCGACTTCGACAGCTTCAACATCTCGTTCGATAACTATTACTCGACGGATTCCGAAGAGAACCGTGTATTGTCCGAAAGCGTCTATCTCGCCCTCAAGGAACAGGGCCTGATCGAAGCGCGCGACATCGAGCAGGCGTACGACCCGGTCAAGGAAATGTTCCTGCCGGATCGTTTCATCAAGGGCGAATGCCCGAAGTGCGGCGCGAAGGATCAGTACGGCGATTCGTGCGAAGTCTGCGGCTCGACCTATGCGCCGACGGACCTGCTCAATCCGTACTCGGTCGTCTCGGGCGCCACGCCGGTGCGCAAGACGTCCACGCATTACTTCTTCAAGCTCTCGGACAAGCGTTGCGAGCAATTCCTGCGCAAGTGGGTGTCGGGTCTCGCCCAGCCGGAAGCCGCCAACAAGATGAAGGAATGGCTCGGTGAAGACGGCGAATCGACGCTGGCCGACTGGGACATCTCGCGAGATGCGCCCTACTTCGGCTTCGAAATTCCGGGCGCGCCGGGCAAGTACTTCTATGTGTGGCTCGACGCACCGGTCGGTTACTACGCCAGCTTCAAGAACCTGTGCGACAAGCGCGGCCTGAACTTCGAAGAATGGGTGAAGCCCGGTTCGACCACCGAGCAGTACCACTTCATCGGGAAGGACATCATGTACTTCCACACGCTGTTCTGGCCGGCAATGCTCGAATTCTCGGGCCATCGCACGCCGACCAACGTGTTCGCCCACGGCTTCCTTACCGTGGACGGCCAGAAGATGTCGAAGTCGCGCGGCACGTTCATTACGGCGCAGAGCTTCATCGACACCGGGCTGAATCCGGAATGGCTGCGCTATTACATCGGCGCCAAGCTGGGCAACACGATGGAAGACCTCGATCTGAACCTCGATGACTTCATCGCGCGCGTGAACAGCGATCTGGTCGGCAAGTACGTCAACATCGCCAGCCGCGCCGCGGGCTTCCTCATCAAACGTTTCGACGGCCGCGTGTCGGCAGACGCAATGAAGGCCCCGCTGCTCGAACAGGTTCGCGCCGCTGCGCCGCAAATCGCCGCCTATTACGAAGGGCGCGAGTTCGGCAAGGCGCTGCGTCTGGTGATGGAGCAGGCCGACGCCATCAACGGCTACGTCGACACCGTCAAGCCGTGGGATCTGGCGAAGGATCCGGCGCAGGCTGCCGCACTGCACGAAGCATGCTCCGTGTGTCTGGAGGCGTTCCGTCTGCTCACGCTGTATCTCAAGCCGGTGCTGCCGACCACGTCGCAAGCCGTCGAGCAATTCCTGAACATCGCGCCGCAAACGTGGCAGGACGTCGATCGTCCGCTCACCGGCGATGCCGCCATCACGGCTTACAAGCACCTGATGACGCGTGTCGAAGGCAAGCAGGTCGAAGCGTTGCTCGCGGCCAACCGCGACTCGCTGCAAGCGACCGCCCCCACGACGGAAGCGGCGGCCGCGAAGGGTAAGGACAAGTCCGCCAAGGCAGACAAGTCGGCACCGGCGACCGAGAAGGCAGACGACGGCATCATCACCATCGACGACTTCGCCAAGATTGACCTGCGCATTGCGCGCATCGTCGATTGCAAGGCGGTCGACGGTTCTGACAAGCTGCTGCAACTCACACTCGACGTGGGCGAAGCGCAAACGCGCAACGTCTTCTCCGGCATCAAGTCCGCTTACCCGCAGCCGGAAGTGCTGGTCGGCAAGCTGACGGTGATGGTCGCCAACCTGGCCCCGCGCAAGATGAAGTTCGGGATGTCGGAAGGCATGGTGCTCGCTGCGTCGGCTGCCGACGAGAAGGCGGAACCGGGCATCTACATCCTTGAGCCGCACGATGGCGCAAAGCCCGGCATGCGCGTGAAGTAAATCTCACGTTCGTCCAGCAAAACACCCCGAGTGCCGGTTCTCCGGCCTCGGGGTGTTTTGTTTTCTGGCTCAGCGCAGGTGATCCACCGGCAATGCGGTGGTGAATTTCACGGTTTCCATCGAGAAGCTTGCGCTGATGTCCTGAAGATCGGCCACGCGAATGAGCTTCTTGTAGAAACGGTCGTACGCCGCAATGTCCGGCAGATAGACCTTGAGCAGATAGTCGATGTCGCCGGCCATGCGGTGGATCTCGACAATTTCGGGCAATTCCCGCGCGCCGGACACGAAGCGGACCATCCAGTCCTCGCTATGCGTCGCCGCCTTGATGAACACGAACGCCGTGACGCGCAGATCCAGTTGCTGCGGATCGCACAGCGTCACCTGCCCGGTAATCACGCCGTTTTCCCGCAGACGCTGCACCCTGCGCCAGCAGGGAGTTGGCGAAAGATGCACCGCCTCGGCCAGTTCGCCCAGCGAGCGCGAGGCATCGCTTTGCAGATTTTCAAGAATCGCGAGATCGGTTTTGTCCATGGCAGCCACCCGGGAGGAAAATTTTTCCAAATCCTACCCGATTCGGCAGGATATTTGAAAGCCTTTACCTCAGGCGTGCCATTAGACTTCAGAAACATTCTTAGAAGAGCGCTCGCCATGAAAATCTTCACTCAACATCCGGCATCCGTCGGCGAAAACTATCTCCAGCACATGGGGTCGGCACTCTCGTTTGCGCTGCCGTTGCTGGGGGCCTGCTTCGCTTGCCTTATCCACGCCATTTTGCCGTTCGCGTTCGAGAAAACCGGGAGCAAGATCATCGTGCGATTGCACGAGCGCATGGTGACGAACCGGCATCGGCACGCGACGCAGCAGGCATCCGCCGAACCGGCCGGTCAGGTAACCCCGCAATAAACGGATCGGTGGGCGGCGATCACGGACGCTCGGACGCCGGATCCGGCGAGCGCGACGTCACCGTGACCCGGCCGTCCGCCCCGAAGTGGGCGTTGAACATGCCGGGCGAATTCACACCGTCTTCGAGCCAGCGCCAACTCCACACCGTCTCTTTCTTCAAACGATACTCGGCAACCGTCGTGGGTTTGCCGAGCAGACGCCGCACATCGTCCTGTGACATTCCCGGCTGTACCTGCCCGAAGTTCTCGGCCGAGAGCGCCTGCGTCACGCGCGTGAGCTTGCCATTCGCATCGATGTCGACCATGTACGTCTTGAGCCCGCCCGGTGCACGCGGATATTCCAGGCGACGCGAACCGTCGTTGTTCTCCCAGACGATCTCCGGCTTACCCATCTGATCGCGCACCTGCGCTTCGGTCGTCTCCCCCGGTTTGAGGTCGCGCAGCAGCATGTCGTCCGGCTTGACGGCATTGAATGTGTCGCGCGCCTTTTCACGCACTTTGTCGATCTGCTGCTGGTCGCAACCGAACAATCCCAACAGACTCGCGAGCAATCCCATAGCGACTCCCCAACGAAGGCCCCGGCGCATACCCGGTGCTCCATGATCGAAATCGATCGACGTTTTCATCGTGACTTCTCCTCTTCACGTTAGTCGGGCGCGACTGCCATCCACGTCCGACGCGACGCCATTAATCGAAGCGACGGTTGAACAGCACATCGAACCCCGACAGCGACCCGGTGCGCAAGGCGAGTTGCCAGCGACGCGACACCTGCCACGTGATTTTCACGATACTCGCTGCGCTGGTCAGACTTTGCTCGTATCCCAACGAGAAGTTATCGGAGATCGCCTTGCCGACTTTGACGACCTGTTCGTCGTCGGAGAGCCCCGAATCGCTGGTGCCGATGCTGAACTCGTCGATCCCCAGATCCTTGATGATGCGCCGGCCGCCCGTCGCGCCTAACAGCGCGGTGGCCGCCCCCGCCATCGCCTGACGCTGCCCCAGCCCCGCGCCATCGGGGCCATGGCCGAACATCAGCCACGAGAGCTTCTCCTCATCCGACACGTTCGGCTCGGAGACGAGCGTGACGCGTGGCTGACGCACCGTGCCCGTCACCAGCACACCCGCGGCGACTTCCTGATTGCGACGCATCGCCTGAATGTAGAGATCGGGGTTGTCCAGCGGGCCGACGAAGTTGATCTGACCGCGATCAATGGAGAGCTTGCGATCGAACGCCTCGTAGGTGCCCTCGGCAACGGTGATCGTGCCGGTCGCGCGCATCGGCGTGAGCGGATCGCTTTGCACACGCATGCTGCCGCGCAACAGCAGATCCGCGCCCGCACCAACGAAGCGGAAGTCGCGTCCCAGATTGACCTCCACGTTGATGTGCGGCGAGAAGCGGCTCGTCGGTTGCGCGCCGATTCGCGCCGCTTCCTCCTTCGGATCGAGCGGCTTGGCGCGTGCCTGAGCGCCGCCACGCACGACGACGACATCGTCGCCCAGCCTCGGCGCGCTGGTCGGCGGCAAGGCGAACCGGGCGCGATCGACGGTGAACGTGCCGTTCAGCGCCATGGCGTCGCCACTGCCGGTGGCCTTAGCCTCGCCCGTGAGCGACAACTGCCGGTCCGGGGCCGCAAACAATTGCAGCTTGTCAGCCGCCAGCGTGATGCCAAGCGTCGGCTCGGGCGTGTCGAGACGGATGTTGCCGGTCGCACGCGCCGTGCCGCCACCGCCGCCGGTCATGACGACGTCGCGCAACACGATCTCGGTCGGCGTGAGGGCGATGCGCACCTTGCCGTCCTTCACGCTCACGCCCGTATCGAACATCTGGACAGAGAGATCGTCTGCGGTCAGTTCCCCTGTGGGACGCGGCTTCGCCACGGTGCCCGCCAGCGCCATCTGTAGATTCGCACGGCCCCTGAACGAGAACTGAGCGCCCGCGAGGTCTTCGAACCGCGAGAGGTTCGGAATCGCGACGGCCATGCGGCCGGTGAGCGGGGCATCGTCGGGCACGGTCGGAATACCGTCCTGCACGCGCAAGCCGGTCTGGACGTCGGCATCGAGCGTGCCGACCAGCGACGAAACCGCCTTCACCGTAGTGCGCGCGGTCTGTCCCGACAGATCGACGCGCGCATGCATCTCCGAGATGCCGAGCGGCACGCGCGCGCCCACCCCACCCTTCCCGCCATTTTCGGCGCTCAGGCCCGGAATGCCCGTGATCGTCACCCTGACGCTCTCGTTCACCCCACCGCGCCGCAACGTGACGTCGCCACTGCGGCGTACGACGTCGATGAAACCATCGGCACGCTGTCCGGCGCTCACATTCCATTTGCCGTCGAGCACCATGTCGCTCGCCACCGACGACGACTCGCCCGTGAACGACTGCACCACGCGCAGTACCTGCGCGATATCGAGCGTGTCGATCGTGCCTGCGGTCTTCAACTGGCCATCGCCATAATCGAAGTTCGTGAGCGACAACGTTCCCGCCGCTGCGACCAGCCGGGCAGCGCCCAGATGCACGCGCGCCGCGCTCGCCTCGACCTGCCACGGCGACGCCAGACTGAGCTTCGGCACGCCCCGGTTCTCCAGCGCCTGAATCGTGCCCTTCCAGCCCGGCTTGCCGCGCGTGTCCGTGATGGCGCCTGCAGCGTCGAGATTCATGTCGAGCGGCGCTTCGCGCAATTTGCCGCTCGTCTTGAGATGCAACGTATGCGCACCACGCGTGCCGGCCAACGCCACCGAGAGTTTGTCGAGCCGCGCAACGTCGCTGACGAAACCCTGAGCGTCGAGCGTCACGTTCAGACGGTCGCTCGGCGCGCCGGGCAAGCCACCGCTCACGTCCACCTTACCGGCCAGATGCTCAAGCTTCTGCGCGCCGAACACGAGCTTGTCCGCCGCGAGCGTCGCCACCACGACCGGACGCTCCATCGTCCCCGACACCTGACCGTCCAGTTGCAGACGACCGGCGAGACCGAAGCCGAGTTTTTCGAGCGACGGGGCATCGACGTTGACCGCCATCCGGTCGCCCGGCGCCCCGAAGCTGCCGCGCAGCAACACCTTGTTGCCTGCGACGAGCAGGTTCGCATCGCTGGGCAACAATCGCGTGCCCGCCAGCCTCACCGTGCCCGCACCGCTCATCGGCAAATCCGCGTAGACGCTGTCCTGCAAGGCGAATTTCAACGCCAGCCCGAACGCCGGACGCAACGCGCCCTGCGCATCGAACTGCCCGGTCACACTGGCCGTGGGTGTCTTCGAGCCACGCTTTTGCGAACCCTGCTTTTGCGAACCATAAAGGTCGTACCAGGCGGCGGGATCGAAGCGCGTGAGCCTGATCTGCGCCTGATAGGCGCCGGTGTCGCCGTTCCCCAGCACGCCGGTCGCGGCGACGCGGCTGTTGCCGGCATCCAGCGACAGTGCGTGAATCGTCGTGCCCTTGGCGTCGAGGCCGACGTCGGCGAGCACACGCCGGGCCGCATCGCGCCAGTCGAGCACGATGCGCTGACCCTTCGCGTCGAGTTTGACGTCGAGCGGGCCACCGAGCTTCGTTGCCGGCAACTTGCCGTACAACGCGCGCAGATCGAGGTCGCGCAGGGTCAGCGCGAAACCGCCGACAGTGGCTTCGGTGTCCGCTGTCGTGGTCGTTGGCGTGGTCGGTGCGCTCGCCACGGGTCCGCTGGCCTTCGCCACATCCGCCAGTGGCGCGACCTTCTCACGACGCAGTTCACCGCTGCCGGTCAGCACCGCGCGCCCTGCCAGTTTCAGTTCGATACCGGTCAACGCCTGACGCGTCGCGTCGAGCAGCACCTGCGTGCGCAGGCTCTCGACCGGCAGCCAGCCCGCATCGATCGCCCCCGGTTTCGCGTTGGTCACCGATACCGGCCCAAGTACGCGGAATGTCTTCGCGCCGGGCTCCGGGCGCAGATCGGCCTGCACGGCGAGATCGGCCTGCGGCGCCCCCGCTGCGAAATCGCGCGGATTGAGGTGATCGAGCGCAATCTGCGCCCGAGACAGAGGCACCGCACCGAACGGTGACGCCGCAATATGCGCCGTCCCGTTGAGCTTTTCACCACTGGCCGTCAGATCGACGATGAGCGCATCCAGCGAACCGGACAGATCCGCTTTCAGTGAAACGGGAATATCGCCCGCCTTCGCCTGCAAGCCGACGTTGCCGCCCAGTGCAAACGGACGTTGGCCGTTCAACTGGAGATTCGCCTGCGCCTCGCCGTAAGGCGTACCGAGATGCGCCAGTTGCACCGTATGCTGCGTACCATCGCTGCGTGCCGTCACCTGAATGTCTTCGAGCACCAGCGCCGGCGCGTGCATGGTGAGCTTCGCGACGCGCACGTCGTTGAGCGTCAGGCCAAGCGGCAGACGCAGGCTGGCGGGCATCGTCGTTGGCGTATTCGACGGTGGCGACGGCGCGAAGGCCAGATCCACCTCGCCCGCGTGCAACTTGTCCACCGTGAAATGCAGCGGACGCCAGGAAAGGTCCCAGCGGCTTTCGAGCTTGCTGACGGTAATGCGCGTCGCACCGTCGACGTATTTCACGTCGTTCACCGTGAAGCCGTGCAGCACACTGCCGCTGCGCCACTCACCCGACAGCTTGCCGCCGAGCGTGGAGACGGCCGTCTGCCAGAGCCAGCGGCTGCCGCGCTCGCTGGACATCGCCCAGACCAGCGCGCCAATGGCCAGCACGACGATGAGCAGGAGAGCCAGCACCATGCCGACCAGCGTGCGGCCCCACCGGCGAGGGCGCGTGGGCGGAGGCGTCGTGTTGTCCGGCGGTGGCGGATTGCCGCCGCTACCACCGCTACCGGTCGAACTCACTGCGCCGGTGTGCGACGGTGATGTCGACGTCAAGGTCGGTTCTCGCGCATCACCGGGGGTGCCAGCACTCATGGCGGTCGTATCGGTCGTATCGAGAGATGTCGTCGTCATCAGAACGCCACCCCCAGCGAGATGGACGGACGGAAGCGGCGATCATGCACGCCGTAGCCGAGGTCGAGGTTGACGGGGCCCACCGGACTGCGCCAGCGCACGCCCAGACCCACGCCGTGGTACAGCGGCGTGGGATGCCGATAGTCGTCGGTGGCCGTGCCCACGTCCCAGAACGCGGCACCGCCCCAGTCGCGCGTGAACCAGCGCTGATATTCGAGGCTGGCGGTGGTGAGGTATTTCGTCGGGAAGGTCGTGCCGTTTTGCTGACGACCGATGCTCTGATACGTATAGCCGCGAATCGACGACGTGCCCCCCGCGAAGAACAGCAGCGACGACGGAATCCGGTTGCTGTTGCCGTTGGTCAGCACCGCCCCGAGCTCCAGACGCGCCAGAATGAGATCGCGCTCGCCGACCGGAAAGTACTGACGAATACGACCGTACAGACGCACGAAGCTCTGATCGGTAAGCACCGGCTTGGCCGCGAAGCCGACCTGCGTGTTGATGATGTTGCCCTTGCGCGGGAAGATGAGATCGTCCACATCGCGACGGTTCCACGAGAAGGCGGGCACGAGCGCCTTGTTCTGAAAGCGTTCGCCGCCATCGGGCCGCTCGTCCGTGCGGTAGAAGTCCAGCGTATAGGCCCAGTCGTAGCGCTCGCGTGAACGGGCGCGTTTGATGCCGATCTGCGTGGAGCGCTGGTCGAGACCGTTCAGATACGTGCGGTCGAACGAGCCGCGCAGGCTATTGGTATACCCACTCGTATCCGGCGGCATGCCGATTTCGGCGTAACCGCCCTGACGATACTGTTCAAGGCGAGCCTGCGTATCAAACGTCCACGCCTTGCCGAACAGGTTGTAGTACGAGTAGCGTCCGTTGACGCTGGCGCCAGTATCCGTCGTGTAACCCACACCGCTCTGCACACGCTGCTCCGGAAATTCGCGCACCTTCACTTCGATCGGGGCGTTATCCGCCTTCGCCGGATCTTCCGTCACGGAGATGATGACGTTCGAGAAATAGGGCGTGGCCTGAATCTGACGTTGCAGCTCTTGCAGACGGTCGGCGTCGAACGGCTCGCCCTCGGACAGCGGATTGACGTTGCGGATGATCTGCTCGGGATAGCGCCGCGTGCCCGAGATGATGAGCGGACCCAACGTGAACGGCGGACCGCTCTCATAGGTCGCGGCGAGTGAGGCGGCGTTGGCGTCGGCGTCGATCACGGCGCGCGAGAACGTCATCTTTGCCGCGTGATAGCGCTTCTGTCCCAGTTGAAACAGCGTGTCGTTCTTGGCCTTGTCCCAATCCGACTGGCGAAACGGCGCATCCACCGGCAACTCCCAGACGTTGCGCAATTGCGTCACGCGCTCGGGGTTCTGTTCTACGACCGGCCCCGTGAATTTCAGGTCGACGTCCTTGATATGCGTGCGCGTGCCGGCGTCCACCTTGATATCGACGTCGCGCTTGCCATTGACGGTCGCGACATCCACATGGGTGACGGGCGAAAAGTAACCTTGCGTGGACGTGAGTTCCTGGACCTGCTCGCCGATCGTCGCGATGATGTGCTCGAATTGCGCGTCACCGATGTCGTCGCGCTCGGCAAAGCGCACGACATCGAGGTTGTCTTTCAGGAGTTTGGCGATGTCGCCGGGCGCGTCGACGCGAACCCGGTAGTCCGCCTGGGCGAAACCGGGCAGCCACAGGCCACAGGCCAATGCGCTCAGGGCGACCAGCCGGATCGGCGCACGGCATGACGGGTGCCATGACGCACGCCACGACGCACACCATGAGGGGCGGCGCAAAAGGCGCACACCGAAGCGACGGCCAGCGTCGTGTCCGGATTTGATCTGCGAGACGGTCAAAACCTTCCTTGAAATAATCGCCGCCGGTGGTCCGGCGTGCCGTAAGTCGTGCCCAAGCACGCGATGCCCGTCAGCATGGCACAACAGGACACCGCGTATTGCGTATGTGAATCGTATTTGAACATATCCCTTCGACGGGTTCACCCCGTGCGCCCCGAAATCGGGCAAATCGCCCAAAACGGCAAAAACCGGCAAAACGTCGAATGGGGACGGGTTTGCGGTAGAATCTGCGTCGATTGGCGCTGTCTGGATGGCGCCGCTTTTGCCTATTTTTCAAGCAATCGACCATGTACGAGTCCGACATCACCCAATTCATCAAGCAACTCAAGTCCGAGAAGCCGACGCTGGAAGCGGAGCAACGCAAGGGCCGTTCACTGCTGTGGGACAAGCAACCGATCGATCTGGACGAGCGTAGCCGCGCCCAGCAATCGCGTGTGGCCCAGCAGCCGTACGTCTACCAAAGCGAGTAAGCGCGTCATTCGCGTCGCCCAACGAGTTCTGCATTGAACCCGAGTTCCCCCGACGATCCGTCGGTCTCCCCCGCCTCGCCCGACCCGATCCCCGAGATCGCGCCGGTGCCTGAGCACGTCATTGCGGGGATGACCGAAGTCGCAGCAAGCGCAGGGCACGCGGCGGACGATGGCCGGAACGACGACATTCGTGACGATTCGGCCGAAGTGCCGAACGTGCCGAACGTGACGGCGAACGCCGCGGACACTCCCGACGGCGCAACGCCATCGGCGCCACCGGAGCCTTCGTCCGGCGACGCCGAAGCGGCGGCCGAGTGTACGGGATCGGCAGCCTCGGGGGCATCGTCACGCCCCGCCGGTGCGGGCGGCAACGCCACGGAACTCCCGGCGCCGAACGAGGGGCAGGATTCGACGCCCGACACCGTCGATGGCGTCGCGCGAGCCCGCCTGTATGGCGAGCCGCTCTTTGCGCTACCGAACGACCTCTACATTCCGCCGGATGCCCTCGAAATCTTCCTCGAAGCTTTCGAAGGTCCGCTCGACTTGTTGTTGTATCTGATTCGCAAGCAGAACTTCAACGTGCTCGACATTCCGATGGCGCAAGTCACGAAGCAGTATCTGCTGTACGTCGAACAAATCCGCCGGACCAATCTGGAACTCGCGTCCGAGTATCTGCTCATGGCCGCGATGCTCATCGAGATCAAGTCGCGCATGCTGCTGCCGGTCAAGAAGGCCGACACCGGCGAGGAAGCCGAGGATCCGCGCGCCGAACTGGTGCGCCGTCTGCTCGAGTACGAGCAGATGAAGCTTGCCGCGCAGAAGCTCGACACGCTGCCGGTGCTGGGCCGTGACTTCCTGCGCTCGCAGGTCTACATCGAGCAGAGCCTTCAGCCGCGCTTTCCCGACGTCGACGCCGAAGATCTGCGCGCCGCGTGGGCCGAAGTGCTGCGTCGGGCCAAGCTCGTACAACATCACAAGATCTCCCGCGAAGAACTGTCCGTGCGCGAGCACATGAGCCAGATTCTGCGACGCCTGCAAGGCGCGCGTTTCATGGAGTTCACCGAGCTCTTCGACGTCACGCGTGGCGTGCCGGTCGTCGTGGTCAACTTCATCGCCATGCTCGAACTCACGCGCGAGTCGCTGCTGGAAATCACGCAGGCCGAACCGTTTGCGCCGATTTACGTTCGCCTGACTTACACCCCAAACTGAGCGCCCCATGAAAGTCATCCCCTCGATTCACGAACTGCGCGACCAGTTGCGCGGCCAGAATCGCGTCGCCTTCGTGCCCACGATGGGCAATCTGCACGAAGGTCACCTGTCGCTGATGCGCCTCGCGCGTCAGCACGGCGACCCGGTCGTCGCCAGCATTTTCGTGAATCGTCTGCAATTCGGGCCGAACGAGGACTTCGACAAGTACCCGCGCACGATGCTCGACGACATCGAAAAGCTCACGGGCGAGAACGTCTACGTGCTGTTCGCGCCGGACGAGAAGGAGATGTATCCGGAGCCGCAGGAATACCGTGTCGAGCCGCCGCACGATCTGGGCGACATTCTCGAAGGCGAGTTCCGTCCGGGCTTCTTCAAGGGCGTTTGTACGGTCGTCACCAAGTTGTTCTCCTGCGTGCAGCCGCGTGTGGCCGTGTTCGGCAAGAAGGATTACCAGCAACTGATGATCGTGCGCAGCATGTGCCGTCAGTTCGCGCTGCCCATCGAGATCATCGCGGCCGAGACGGTGCGCGCCGAAGACGGTCTCGCACTGTCCTCGCGCAATCGTTATCTGTCGGATGCCGAGCGCGCCGAAGCCCCGCAGTTGTACCGTCTGCTGGGCGAGATCCGCGACGCCGTGAACAGCGGCAAGACCGATTACGCAGCCCTCGAAGCCGCCGCCATGAAGACGCTCACTGAGCGCGGCTGGAAGCCGGACTACGTGTCGATTCGCCAACGGGCGAATCTGCGCGTACCCGCCCCCGGCGCAGCGCCGGCCGAAAGTCTGGTGGTGCTCGCCGCCGCCAAACTCGGGGCCACGCGTCTGATCGACAATCTCGAAATCTGAGCGCCGGGTGCGCCGCACGCGGTCGATGCACCGGTGCGGCACGCCTGAAGCGCCACGCTGCGCGCGTGTCGGCCGTCTGCCGATTGCGCACGCATTCTTTCTTCGCGCTGCGCGCGACACCGCAACACAAGAGGCACGCCATGTACCGCACCATGCTCAAGTCGAAGATCCACCGCGCCACCGTAACGCATTGCGAATTGCATTACGAAGGCTCGTGCGCGATCGACGAAAACCTGCTCGAAGCCTCGGGCCTTGTCGAAAATGAGCAGATCGACATCTTCAACGTCAATAACGGCGAGCGTTTCACGACCTATGCCATTCGCGGCGAGCGTGGCAGCGGCATGATCTCGCTCAACGGCGCCGCCGCGCGTCGTGCACAACTGGGTGACGTGGTCATCATCGTGTCGTACGCACAGGTCGAGGAAGCGGCCGTGCTGGCCGGCTTCAAGCCCAAGCTGGTGTTCGTCGACGAGAAGAACGTGCAGAAGGGCGAGCGCGATCACGTGCCGCTTCAGGCATGGGAAGAAACGCGCGCCTTCGAAGCGGCAAGCGCAGCGAAGTAATACAGCCGTAGTCCGTCGTCGCGGGACGGCGCGGCTACGCGAATGCGCGCGTCGTTAGCTTGCGCCGCAATGCAAAAGGGACCCATTCGGGTCCCTTTGCTATTTGATCGGCGCGCTTTGTGCGCCTTCATGTGCCTTCGTGCGTGATGTCGACGTCGTCCCGTACGTCCACTGCCTCACTTCGCTACGAACGCCGTGATCCCATCCCACTGCGGCAGATCGCGCTCGACGCGTCCCGGCGCTACATCCCATAGCGTGAGGCCATGCGCTGCGAGTTGCACGTAGTTCTGCGTGTTGCGCAGCATGCCGAGCACGGGCAGCCCGGCTTCCTCGCAGTAGCGCGAGAGTTGGTCGGCGGCGCGAGTACGCGCGTCCACGCGCATCCCGACGACACCGATGCGCACGTCGCCCTGACGCACCGCTTTTTCCTCGCCGAGCTTCTGGAGGAAATCGCGTGTCGCGAGAATATCGAAGATCGACGGCTGCAACGGCACCAGAATGTGGTCGGCAAGCTTCAGAATCGAGTCCAGACGCTTGCCATGCAGACCCGCCGGGGTATCGAGCACGGCGTGTGTCGTGCCCTTGGGCGGCCGGGCGACCTCGTTGTGATCGACGTCCCAGGTCGCGATCGGACGCAGCGCCGGCGGACGCAATCCCAGCCAGGCCCGCGACGACTGCTGACGGTCCGTATCGCCCAGCATGACGGCATGGCCCTGAGCCGCCAGATAGCCCGCCAGATTCGTCGCCAGCGTGCTCTTACCCACGCCACCCTTTGGATTCGCCACCACAATCACCGGCATTGCAGACTCCCCGAGGTCGATTTTCCGCACATCTTACAACGGCTGGATGACGGTCCGGATGCACGCGGGTCCGTGGGGATGATCTGGCAGACACCGGCCAACGCTCATCGAAGTCAGCGCAGGCACGCCCAGACACGCGGCAAGTCCAGATGCTCAGCGAACGAATCGGCCAGCCGATCGAGCGAGGCTTCGCGCAGCGCGTTGTAATCCTGCCGTTCGAGATCGCGCGCCCCCGCCCACGTCAGCAAGGCATGCAACGCTTCAGGCGTATCGAACAGGCCGTGCAGATAGGTCCCCATCACCTGATCGTCGGCCGAGCGCGCTCCGTCGGCGACGTCTCCGTCCAGCCAGACGGCCGGACGCGCAAGCGCCGCCCCGCGCGTCACGCCCATGTGAATCTCGTAGCCCTTCACCGGCGCGTCGCCTGCGGTCAGGCGTCCTGCCACGACACGCAACTGCTTGTGCGTCTCCATCGTGGTTTCGATCTCCAGCCACCCGAGCCCGGCCGTCGTCCCGGCGTCGCCCTCCAGACCCATCGGGTCGTGAATCGCCGCGCCCAGCATCTGAAGACCGCCGCAGATCCCCAACACCTTGCCGCCATAGCGCAGATGCCGTGCAATCGCCGGTTCCCAACCCTGCGCCCGCAGCCATGCCAGATCGGCCCGCGCGTGCTTGCTGCCGGGCAGGATCACCAGATCGCTCGCCGGCCACGCTTCGCCCGGCCCCACGTACCGGAAATCGACTTGCGGATGGGCCCGCAGCGCGTCGAAGTCCGTGTGATTGCTGATACGGGGCAGGACCGGCACGGCGACGCGCAGGCGCGTCTCGGCACCCGCCGTCGCGTGACGCTCGCGCGGCAGCATGTCCTCGCCGTCGAGATGCAGGCCGTGCAGATACGGCAGCACGCCCAGCACCGGAATGCCGGTCTTCTCCTCCAGCCATTCCAGACCGCTCGTGAGTAACGACGGATCGCCGCGAAACCGGTTGATGATGAAGCCTTTGATGCGCGCGCGTTCGCTATCCGACAGACACGCGAGCGTGCCGATCATCTGCGCGAAGACCCCGCCACGGTCGATGTCTGCGACGAGCAGCACCGGGGCGTCGACCGCCTCGGCAAAGCCCATGTTGGCGATGTCGCGCGAGCGCAGGTTCACTTCGGCAGGACTGCCCGCACCTTCGACGATGACCGCGTCATAACCCGTGCGCAGACGCTCGTAAGCCGCCAGCACCGCCGCCATCGCGCGCGGCTTGTACTCGTGATACGCCCGCGCATCGAGGTCGGCCATGACCTTGCCGCCGATGATGACCTGCGCGCCACGGTCGCTGCTCGGCTTGAGCAGCACGGGATTGAAGTCGGTATGCGGCGCGATGCCCGCGGCCTGCGCCTGGAGCGCCTGCGCGCGGCCGATCTCGCCGCCGTCGGCCGTCACGGCGCTGTTGAGCGCCATGTTCTGCGGCTTGAAGGGGGCCACGCGCACGGCTTCGCGATGCAGCAGACGGCACAGTCCGGCGACGACCGTGCTCTTGCCTGCGTCGGACGTCGTCCCCTGAATCATGAGGGTGCCGCGATAGCGGGGATGATCCGCATGATCCGCGTGGTCGGTGTGGGCGACACTGGCGGACGCTTCGAAATTGACAGGGATTTCACTCATGACGCGGATTATCGCACCGGGCGCTCGTACAATATCGCCCATGACCGATCTCGTTCCGACCTCCCCTGACCTGACCTTCGTATTGGGCGGCGCGCGCTCCGGAAAGAGTGCATTCGCCGAGGGGCTCGCCGCGCAGAGCGGCCTTCCCGTCACCTATCTCGCAACCGCCGCTGTGAGCGACGAGCCCGAAATGCGTGCACGCATCGCGCATCACCGGGCGAGCCGCCCCGCGCATTGGGAGACGGTGGAAGTCGGCCGCGATCTCGCCGGGGCGCTGCGCGATACTGTGCGCGAGGGGCATTGTGTACTCGTGGATTGCCTGCCGTTGTGGCTCGCCGGATGGCTATGCCCGCCGGACGATCATCCCGACGGCCCGGCAGACGATACTCAATGGCAGGGCGTGGTCGATACGCTGGCGGCGACACTCGTGTCGCTGCCGGGCAAGATCATCGTCGTCAGCAATGAAATCGGATTGGGCGTGATTCCGATGGGATCGGTCACGCGCCGCTACGTCGACGAACTCGGACGCCTCAACCAGCGTGTGGCCGCGCTGGCACCGCAAGTGCGTTTCGTGGTCGCCGGCCTGCCGATAGCGGTGAAGGGCTGAATGGGCAAGCATCGCAGCAAGCTTCGCCCGTCGGGGCAGAACACAAGAACAGCACGCAAAGACAGATAAAGGATAAGCGCCGATGCTCACCGGACTCGCTCCCGAATCGCTCTGGCTCGCCGCATTGATCGGTGTGCTGCTCGACGCCTGGCTTGGCGAGCCACGCCGCTGGCATCCGCTCGTCGGCTTCGGGTATGTGGCCAACGGTGTCGAGGCATGGCTCAACGATCCGGCCGTGCGCGACAAGCCGTTCAGTGCCATGACGCGCGGCGCATGGGCCTGGTCGATCATGCTGGCGGTCCCGGTACTGATCGCCTGGGCGCTGACGTTCCTGCCCGGCTGGGGCGGCATTCTCTGGCAGGCGCTCGCGTTGTACGCCGCACTCGGCGCGCGCAGCCTGCGCGAGCATGTCATGCCCATCGCACGCGCCCTGCGCGACGGCGACGTCACACGAGCCCGCGCACTGACGGCACGCATCGTCTCGCGCGATACGGAGGACGCGAGTGCGTCCGACCTCGCGCGCGCCACCGTGGAGTCGACGCTGGAAAACGGCAACGACGCCATCTTCGGTGCACTCTTCTGGTTCGCCATCGCCGGCGCACCGGGCGTGGTCCTCTTCCGTCTGGCCAATACGCTCGACGCGATGTGGGGCTATCGCACCGACAAGTTTCTGTATTTCGGCCGCCCTGCCGCGCGCATCGACGATGTCCTTAACTGGATTCCGGCACGGCTGACGGCAGCGAGTTATGCGATGTTCGGCGACCTCGCCCGTGCGATCGACTGCTGGCGCACGCAGGCCGGCGCCTGGTCCAGCCCCAACGCCGGCCCCGTGATGGCCGCGGGCGCAGGCAGCCTCAACGTCCAATTGGGCGGGCCGGCGCGGTACCACGGCGAGTGGGAATCGCGTCCCCCGCTGGGCTGCGGCATGGAGCCGTCTGCGCAACACATCAAGGCCGCCTGGCGGCTCATCTCCCGTTCCATGTGGATGTGGCTGATCGTCAGCGGTGCGCTCGCGCTGTTCGCTGCCTCACAGGCCGACGCCATGCCCACCACGCTGCTTTGACCCTAATGTCTGCTTCATCGGCTTCGGCTGCCTCGTCCGCTTCATCCACTTCCGTCGATTCGTCGGCGTCGTCCACGTGCTGCGTGCCGCGTCACGGCGGCAATCTCGGTGAGGCGATCCGTCAGTACGGCCGTGCGCGCGAAGACTGGCTCGACCTGTCGACCGGCATCAACCCCATCGGCTATCCCGTACCGATGCCGCCCGCGAGCGCATGGCGCGACCTGCCCGATGCATTCGACGAGTTACGCGATGTCGCCGCTCACTACTACGGCGTGCCCGTCGACACCGTCGTGCCCTGCGCCGGCTCGCAGGCCGTCATTCGCGCATTGCCCGAGCTGCTTCGCCCGGGACGTGTGGCCGTCGCCACGCTCACCTACAGCGAGTACGCCCCCGCCTTCGCACGCGCCGGGCATACGCTCGTGCCGTGGCTCGGCCCGGAGGCCGGCCTGCCCGACGTCGACTACCTCGTGTGGGTGAATCCGGACAATCCGACGACACGACACGTCGATCGCGAAACGCTCGCGCAATGGCGCGCGGCGCTGGCAGCGCGTGGCGGCATGTTGATCGTGGACGAAGCGTTTGCGGATGTCTCGCCTCACGCATCGATGACACCACACGTGGGTGCGGATGGCCTCGTCGTGCTGCGCTCCGTCGGCAAATTCTTCGGACTCGCAGGTATTCGCGCCGGGTTTGCCTTGTGCCCGCCATCGTTGTGCGTGTCGCTTACGACACGTCTCGGCGCATGGACCATCAGCGGACCGGCACGATTCGCAGTCCGCACGGCATTACGCGACACGGCGTGGCAAAACGCCGCACGCGAACGTTTGTTGCAAGACGGTGAACGACTGTTGTCGCTGCTGCACGCGCAGGGCTGGCCATCCGTCGGCACTCCGCTGTTTGCGTGGACACCTCACCCTTCGGCACCGCAATGGCATGAACGGCTCGCGCAGGAGGGGGTCTGGACGCGGTTGTTCGAGCCCCGTCTCATCAGCCGAACCGACGGAACCACGCAGCCGCTCCCGAGCCTGCGGCTGGGCTTGCCGTCGACGGAAGATGCTTGGCGGCGCTTGCAATCGGCACTGCACGTGGCAAGCGTTGCGTGACGATCGGTCAACACCCCGGCCAACACCCGCAGCGACTTTCGTTCACTGCCACCGATTTGTCCCGGATTCCGTCCCAAATGCGCTTTACGGGAACTGCCGGGGGCCGGTGCCATCCAATTTTCTCGTTATGCTTCAGAACGGGCGCACGCTGCCGGACGTCACTCGGCACTGACGCTCTGCCACCGCTTACGCGGTATTAATTGACGGGCGTTCCCGACGTTTTCGTTACAAATTGAAGCATTTCTGCAACAAATGCACACAGTCATCGCCGAAGGGCGCCGCTAGACTGAAGGTTCTTTCGCAAGGGCTTTCCCCAATTAAAAGGACGACCAAATGAAAAAACTGCCGCTGTTGCTCGCCACGCTTCTGACCGCCACCATCGTGACGGTGGGTTGCTCGAAGAAGGAAGATCAATCGGCCGCTCCGGCTGCCGACACGACTGCATCGGCCCCGGCCGCTGCGCCGGCAGATAACTCGGCACCGGCCAGCGATGCAGGTGCCGCAATGAGCGCGCCGGCATCGGACGCAGGTGCGGCTGCCCCGGCACCGGCATCGAACTAACGCAGCGTGACGGACACGCCGCTGCCAAGGACTCCGATCCTCCCGGCAGCGTGCGAGTCCGCCACGTGTCGCCGTAGTTACGCTCCAGTAACGTTCGACACGGCATAGCGCACGTAAAACACCGCGCCCCCTGAACTCTCACGAGTCAGGGGGCGCGGTCATATGGGCATGGCGACTCACTTCACGATCGTCACGCCGCCGTCGATGACGCCGTAGGCCTCGACCTTGCCGGTGCCGCTCGCGCGCGATGCCGATCCCGCCCCGCCGTCAGGTGCCGCACAGGCACCCAGCATCGTCACGACGAACAGCGCCAGCGCGCTCACAATTCCGATATTTCGCTTCACAACGTCACTCCTTGAATCCAGCACGTTTCGCGTGCGTTGGCTATCGACGCCTTCCAGCACGTCATACGACTTTCCGTCACACATCGTTCGACCGACCTTGCGTGACATCGGTTCGCCGGTTTCCCCCGCTCACCCTGTCCCTTCGGTCGCTTGCCCCGACGTCATAACCCACCGAGAATGGCGGACGCGTGGCGAAAATGATCTCACGTTGTGAATCTTCCCGAATATCCAACGTCATCTTCGGGATCTCGCCAACCCTTACCTCTCATCTCGATGTGACCGCTCCGGCCATGTTCCAACGCTATCGCCCATCGCACCGCCTGGTGCAACGTCATCGTCTGGCCCATGCCCTGGTCGCGGGATGCCTCGTCGTCGCCTCGTCCCTGAGCGCCTCGCCGGGGTACGCCGCCGTCTCCGTGAAAGACGATACCGGCGCGACGGTCACGCTCCCGGCGCCCGCACGGCGCGTGGTGAGTCTGGCACCGCACGCGACGGAATTGCTCTTCGCCGCCGGGGCCGGCGACAAGGTCGTGGGCGTGGTGAAGTACTCCGATTATCCGGAAGCGGCGCAGCGCCTGCCACGCGTCGGGGACAACGGCGCGCTCGATCTCGAACGCATTCTTGCGCTCAAGCCCGACCTGCTCGTCGTGTGGATGCACGGCAATTCGCAGCGGCAGGTCGAAGCGTTACGTCAGTTGAAGCTGCCGGTGTTTTATTCGGAGCCGAAGCATCTGAGCGACTTGCCTGCCGCCATCGAAACGCTCGGCACGCTGATGGGAACGCCAGCGAAAGCGCAGGCATCCGCCGACGCGTTTCGTGCCCGTTACGAAGCACTGCGCAAGCAATACGCGTCGCGCTCGCCCGTGTCGGTGTTCTATCAGGTGTGGACGCAACCGCTCATGACGCTCAACGGCACGCATATGGTGAGCGACGTGATCCGCCTGTGCGGTGGAGTGAACGTCTTCGCCGACGAAGCGCCGCTGGTGCCGCGCGTCTCCGTCGAAGCGGTGCTCGCGAAGGCCCCCGAAGCGATGTTCACGGCCACGCAGGGTGCAACGAAATCGGACAAGCCGTTGGCGACGCTCGACAGTTGGCGCAAGTGGCCGCAACTGCCGGCGGTGGCGCGCGACAACCTGTTCGGCATCGACGGCGATCTCATCAATCGCCCCAGCCCGCGCATTCTCGACGGCGCCACCACGATGTGCGAAGACCTCGATCTGGCGCGCTCGCGTCGTCCATCAACCGGAAAGTGAGTGGCAGTGAGGGCATCCCGCCCCCGTCAGGCGTTCCAGCGAATCAGGCGTGCTTGCCCGTCGTCGGCGATATGGAGGTGGCAGAGATGTCCGAAATCCAACGTCCACGACAGGCATGCGGCGGTTGGCAGACGCAGCGTGGTTGCCGTATGCAGACGAATCGGACCGGCATGACCAACGACGACATGCACTTCGTCCTTGCCCGTGGCTTGTGCGCGCAATGCTCGCGCCCACGCGTCCATGCGACGCACGACGTCGCGCGCACATTCGCCGCCCGGTGGCGCATAGCCGCAGACGTCTGCCGCCCACGCATCGAGTGCCTTGCGATCGATGTCGTCCCACCGGCGCATCTCCCACGCCCCGAAATCCATTTCGGCGAGCCGTTCGTCCACCGCCAAGTGAAGGCCGAGTTGCCCCGCCATCCACTGCGCCGCATGTCGCGCACGGTAGAGTGGGCTGCTGTGAATCGAGGTTACGCGGCGGCCGTCGAGCGTATTGCCAAGGCGCCTCAGCATCGTGTTAGTCGCAAACGGCAGCATCGTGTCGACGGGCGGAACATCCGTGCTGCCGTAGCAGACATCGGGCGCGACGTCCGGCGGCGGGTGCCGCATCAATATCAGATCCATGTGCACACCGTGAGATACAACGCGAGTTCGCCGAGTTGCTGGGCGAAACCGAGCGTGTCGCCGGTATAGCCGCCGAGACGCCGACGCAGATAGCGAATGAACCCGGCACGCAACACGACGAGCACCAACGCGCCCGTCACCCCCGCCCGCCAGTCCGGCCACACCCACCACGGCGCACTGCACGCCACGCCAAACATCAACCCGCCCACGCTCAGCCGCTGTGCCACCGGTTTGGCCTTGCCTTCCGGACGCACGTAATCGAGCACGCGCAGCAAGCTGATCGCCATGCTGCGACTCGCGGCATGCGCCCCGATCAGCACGACGGCAAAACCACTCCACCCCACCGACGCCTGAATGTCGACAAGCGCCTGCCACTTGACGGCCAGCGCCAGCCACAACGCGACAGCTCCATACGTGCCGATACGCGAGTCGTGCATGATCGCCAGCACGCGTTCGCGCTCGAATGCCCCGCCAAACGCATCGACCGAATCGGCAAGGCCGTCTTCATGAAAAGCGCCGGTGAGCAGCACGCTCACGCCGAGCCCCAGCGCGATGGCGAGATGCGGCGACCACAGGTGCCCCATCGCCACCGTCAGCAAGGCTACGCACGCGCCGACGAACACCCCGACGAGCGGGAAGTATCGCGTCGCCGCGTTCAATTGTTCGGGGGAATAGCCGACCCATGACGGAATCGGCACGCGTGTGAAGAATCCGAGTGCCGTCAGGAACAGCCGCCACTGTCCCCGGCATCCTCCGAACGACGCCGTCGGGTAAGGCGGCGCGACGAGTTCGCGCGAGCCGTTGCCGTTGTCCGCGTCATCGTTGCGCTGAGAAGGATCGGGGACGGACGCCGTCATGCGCTGGCCGCCTCGCGATCGCTCACGCCTGCGCCTTCAAATGTCGCCATCTCGCGCAGGAAGGCGGCCGCCGCCTGAATCAGCGGCATCGCGAGCGCCGCCCCCGTGCCCTCGCCGAGACGCAAGCCCAGTTGCAGCAATGGCTCGGCACCGAGCGTGTCGAGCATTGCCCGATGGCCGGTTTCGTCGGACGCGTGCGCGAACACGCAGTAGTCGAGCACGGCAGGCGACACGCGCGACGCGACCAGCAGGGCCGCCGTACTGATGAAGCCATCCACCACGATCACGAGACCGAGTTTCGCCGCGGCGAGATACGCGCCCGTCATCATCGCGATCTCGAAGCCACCGAAGGTCGCGAGCGTGTCCAGTGGGTCGGGGTTGTCGCCCGCGACCGGATGGGCCGCCAGCGCGCGCTCCAGAATGGCCGTCTTGCGGGCGAGCCCAGCATCGTCGACACCCGTGCCACGGCCGACGCACGCCGCGAGCGGTAATCCCGTCAGGCGCTGCATCAAACAGGCGGCTGCCGACGTGTTGCCGATCCCCATCTCACCGAAGCCGATCATGCGGGTGCCGCGCGAGGCATGCGTCACCACGCGCGCCGCCCCGGCGGTGAGTGCGGCTTCCAGTTGCTCGCGCGTCATCGCAGGCGCTTCGAGGAAGTTCCGGGTGCCGGGCGCCACAGGAATGTCGACGAGCGATGCGTGCGACGGGAAGTCCGCCGCCACGCCCGCGTTGATGACTTCCATTTCGATGCCATTGGCGCGGCAAAAGACGTTGATCGCGGCACCGCCACGCAGGAAGTTGAGCACCATCTGCGCCGTGACGGCCTGCGGATACGGGCTCACGCCAGCCGCCACAATCCCGTGATCGCCCGCGAACACGAGCATGGCGGGACGCGTCAACTCCGGCGTCGCGCTCTGCTGAATGCGACCGATACGGTGCGCCACCCGTTCGAGGACGCCGAGGCTGCCGGGCGGCTTCGTCTTGATGTCGATGGCGTGTTGCAACGAGGCGTCCATCGCGGCCGAGGGCGAGGCGATGTCGAAGAGTTCGGCGAGCAGCGGGCTGAAAGCGGTCATGCGCAGACGTCCTGAAACGGTAATACGGGAGTGACAATAGCGCGCGGCACCGCGTACGGCCCCACGCGCGGATGTGAGTGTACGCCGGCTCGTGTTCCCATCGCGAATCCCCTTCGGCGCGGCGTCACGAGCACGGTCATCAGCGTCGCACGGGCACGAGCGCTTCGTCGTCGCCGTCGCGAATCAGACGCAACGGATAACCGAACGCGTCGCTGCACGACTCGGCCGACAGTACTTCGCGCACCGGCCCGGCGCGCCAGCCGCCACGACCGTCGAGCAGCAGTCCGTGCGTGGCGAAGCGTCGCGCCAGATTGAGATCGTGGCACGAGAAGATGACGGCCGCGCCCTTGCGCTCGGCGTGCGCCGCGAGCAATTCGAGCGCGTCGATCTGATGATGCAGATCGAGGTGCGACACCGGTTCGTCGAGCAACAACAACGGCGTGGCCTGCGCGATCACCGCCGCGAGCGACACGCGCTGGCGCTCGCCGCCCGAGAGCGTCGTGACGTCGCGCGAGGCAAAGTCTTCAAGGCCGACCTGCGCGAGGGCGGCGCTGGCGATGGCGACATCGTCATCGGACTCCCATGCCCCCCAACGTCCCGGCGCGAGATACGGGTGTCGACCCGCCAGCACGACTTCGAGCGCGGTCGCCGCGAACGCGTCGCGTATCTGTTGCGGCATCAGTGCCCTCACCCGTGCCAGCGGTTCGGGACGCCACTCTGCCAGCATCTTGCCGCCGATCGCGACACGTCCGCTTGCGGTAATCGCCGCATCGCGGGCCGACGACTCCGCGATGGGACGAAGACCCGCGAGCGTGTCGAGCAACGTCGTCTTGCCCGCGCCGTTCGGCCCGGCGAGACACCAGCATTCGCCCGGCGCCACCTCGAGATCCAGCCAGTCGACGAGCATGCGCTCACCAGCGCGCAACGTCAGCGCATGGGTTTGCAGCAGCGGCTCGCGGGTCGATGCCGTGCTCGGCAAAGACGTCGAAAGATTCCCCGGCGAACTCATCGGATCACCCTCCGGGACAGCAGCCACAGGAAGACGGGCACGCCGATCATCGCGGTGATCACACCGACCGGCAATTGCGTCGGCGCGATCACGGTGCGTGCGACCAGATCCGCGAGCATCAGCAACGCACCGCCGCCGAGGGCCGCCGCCGGCAGCAGCATGCGCTGATCGTTGCCGAAACGCAGGCGCAGGATATGCGGCACGACGAGACCAACGAAGCCGATGCTGCCCGCCGTGGTCACGGCAACGGCGGTGGCGAGCGACGCCGCCAGATAGATCCGCGCGCGCAGCGGGCCGACGGCCACACCCACGGCCTGCGCGACGGCTTCGCCACGCAGCAGCACATTCAGACGATGCGCGACCGGGCACACGATGAGCAGCGTCACGGCGAGTGTCGACAGGGGCAGCGAAGCGCGGTCGACACCGTTCAGGTCGCCCGTCAGCCAGAACAGCATGCCCCGCAGGCTGGCATCGGGCGCGAGCGTGAGAATCAGTGTGGCGATGGCGCCGAAGCCGGCCGCCATCATCACGCCGGTGAGCAGCAGTTTGGTACTGCTGTCCCGATCGCCCGGACGCAGGAAGCTACGGTGCGACAAGCCCATCACGATGACAATGGCCGCCAGCGCCCCCGCGAAGGCGCTCGTCTGTACCCAGAAAAACGGCAGCGTGAGCGCCAGCGCGGCCAACGCGGCCACACCTGCGCCGCCGGAGATGCCCAGCACGTACGGATCGGCCAGCGGGTTGCGCAATAACGTTTGCATGAGGGTACCGGCGACGGCGAGCAGGCCGCCGCAGGCGAACGCGGCCAGCGAGCGCGGCAGGCGCAGACGCCAGATCACGTCGCCCGCGAGGCCCACATCATGCCCCAGCACCAGCGCACCGATCTCGCGCAACGAAACCGGCACGCTCCCGAGCATGAGCGACGCGACGAGCACGGCCAGCGCAATGCCGGCCAGCCCCGCCCAGATCGTGAGGGCGCGACGCAGCGTCATGCGTCAGCGCGTCCCGCCGGGACGCCGTCGGATGCGCGACCGGTCATGCGTAGGTCAGAACTGCTTCCAGCCGAGCGAGACGTAAATCGCGCGCCCGAGGGTGTTGTAGCCATAGACCGTCTGGTAGTTCTTGTTGAAGACGTTGTCCAGATGCGCCGAAACGTACCAGGATTTGTCGATGTTGTAGCGCGCCTGAAGATTCACGAGCGTGTAGGCACCAAGATGCTGGCCCCCCGTATCGTAACGCTCGCCGCTGTAGAAGACATCGCCGCCGACGCTGAATTTGCTGAAAAGCGTCTGCGTCACGCCGAACGAGCCATACTGCTTCGCTCGACGTGCGAGGACCTTGTCGGCGTCCAGATCGGTCGGGTTCTGACGCGTGAACGACGCCCGCACGTCCGTGCCCGTCCACTGAATCTTGCCCTGATACGTCAATTCGAGCCCTTCCACGCGCGCCTTCGCCACATTCGCCGCCGTGTACGGGAACACGTTCAGCGACTGAATCAGGTTCGTGTAGTTGGTGCGGAACAGCGCGAGCTTGGCCAGACCGAAACGCTCGTCGAAGAACTGCACGGCGACTTCCTTCGAAATCGAGCGCTCCGGTTGCAGGTTCGGATTGCCGAAGCCGGGATAGAACAGCTCGTTGAAGGTCGGCGCGCGGAACCCGTCGGACGCGTTGGCCATCAGCTTCCACTGGTCGGTCAACCGGTAGCCGTAGCCGACCCAGTAGCTGTTCGCGCCACCGAAGTCCGAATACATGTCGCGCCGCACGGTCGCCTGCACCTCGTGCTTCTGCGCGATCACGCCCTCGTAACCGACGTAGAACGAATCGAGATGGCGATTGTTACGGTCGTAGGTCGTGTTGCTGTCGACCGTCTGCTCCAGCCGCGAGTATCCGGCGATGAGCTTCTGATCCGGCAGGAAGACGTATTCGTTGGCCCAGTCGATTTGATTGCTCGACGTGTGGAAATTGCCGTTCCCTTTGCCGTTCAGATAGTTGTAGCTGTAATCGTCGCCCTGCGTGACGGTGAAGCGCGTGCTCCACTTGTCGGTGACGTTGCCCTTCGCGTAGGCCGAGACCTGACGCACGCGGGCGTCGACATCGTTCAGGTCCGTCGGCTTGCCGAATGCGCTGTCGTAGCTGCTGCTGCCGTCGCTCTGAAACAGACGGGCGCCGACTTCCCACGTATCGCCGAGCTTGCGCGAGAGCGTGGCCGTCACGCTCGTGTTGTCGTCGCCGTTGCGGTTCGGATTGGCCTTGGGCGCGAAACGCGGGTCCTGTGCCGAGATGCCATTCGTGTGAAAGCGCGAGACGTCGAGCGAGAAGCGCGTCTTGCCGTCATCGAACGACCCGGCGATACCGGCATTGGCCTGCGTGGTGTTGTTCGTCCCGTAGCCGACTTCGGCGTGGGCCTTCGGCGGTCCGCCGTCGCCCTTGCGCGTGAAGATCTGAATCACGCCACCCACGGCTTGCGAGCCGTACAGCGCCGAGACGTTGCCGCGCACGATTTCGATGTGATCGATCTGCGACACCGGAATCTGCGCGATGTTGGTCGTACCGGTCGTGGCGGAGTTGACAGGCACGCCGTCGATGAGCACGAGCGATGAATTCGACGCAGCGCCGCGCATGAAGAGGCTCGCGGAAGTGCCGAAGCCTCCGTTCTGCACGATCTCGACACCGGCCTGACCGCGAAGCAACGATGGCAGGTCCTGCGCCTGACTGGCTTCGATCTGCGCGCGCGTGATGACCGACGTGGACGCCAGCGTATCCGCGAGCTTCTGCTCCGTGCGCGAGGCCGTCACCACGGTCGTGTTGAGCGTGGCATCGGTCGATTGCGCCTGTGCGGCGGCACTGACGGCCAGAAAGGCGGCGGCCAGCGCGACACGATGAGGCGAGAAGATCGAGGCAGCACGCATGTGAGCGAGCGGGCTGGCGGGTGGTATGAAGCGCGAAGCAAAGGCAGGCGCGTGCAGCGCCATTGCGCGAACGTGGGAGCGCATGGTGTGGTGTGACTTCCGTAGTTTTCTTGTTGCCTTGACCCGTTCCCCCGCAGGTCGCCGACGAAAGGGGCGCATCGGGAGTGCCGGTGACACGTCGGCATGCGAACACATACGAATACGACGGGCGGCATCGGCACTTGAAAACGACAACATGCCACCAGCGGCTTGCGCCGGGCGGCATGATGGAATCCCCACTCACTTGGGCCGGTATCCGGGCTGGTCATCGTCGCGCCTGACCGGCCTTCCCGCATGCAGATGGCACACAGTGGCGATAGAGGCGAAGCGCGTTTTCGGAAACCTTTCGGGTCGAAAGAATGACTTACCGTTGCGGGGGCAGCACAGGTTAGCCAGCCCGTGTAGGGACGCGGCTCCCTGTTTCCCGTTTAACTGCGCATGCCGGGGGGCGTGCGCGAGCACCGAAGTGCCGCAAGTGTAGGGGCCAATCGAACGAGCGTCAATGCTCGTTCGTCGGGCATTGGCCGCCGATTCCGTTAGAATGTAGGGCAATCAAGAGGACGCAGCCCGATGCTCACCGATCTCGACAATCTCACCGATAAAATGGAACAGTTGGTTGTGATCAGCCAACGTTTTCACCAACACAATCAAGCGCTGCTCGCGGAACTCGACCGTGCGCGCGCCGAATGCGACGAAACCCGCGCCGCCATCGAGCAATTGCGCGCCGAACGCGACGCCTTGCGTCTGCAACGCGATCAGCTTGCCGCCAAGATCGACGAAGCGCAGGTTCGCCTGAACGCGATCCTCGAAAAGCTTCCCACGCAAAACCCCGCTGAGGGTCAGATGGATCTGCTCGGCACCCCCGGTGGAGAAAACGCATGACGATCAAGCAGCTCGAAGTTCATATTCTTGAACAGTCGTACCGCCTCGCCTGCCCGCCCGAACACGAAGCCGACCTGCTCGCCTCCGTCTCGCGCGTGGATGCCGAAATGAGCAAGGTCCGCGCGCAAAGCAGCGTGCGCGGCACCGACCGCATTGCCGTCATGGCAGCGTTGAGCCTGGCATCCGAATTGCTTGCGTTGGAAAAAAGCATTGCTGCTGGACAAGCATTCCCTGCCGAAGAAATTCAGCGTAGAATGCAAGCCATGGACGAACGACTGAGTGCCGTCATCGATCAGTATCAAAGCTGAAAGACATCGGTAACTGTCTGGTCCGAAAGGTTAGTTTTCCCTGCCTGGTTCGCGAAAGTCATAGATTCCTTGAACCAATGATCTGTTGCAGGTTGCGGAAGTTTGTAGTGCTGGCGTGAGCGTCACTCTGTCTGATGAACCCAAAGCGCTACTAACCGCGACCACCTTGAACCTCACGGTTCAGGATGCCGGCTTAGCGGCTGAGGCGGGGACCCAATGTACGGCACTGCGTGATGACATTCACGCAGTGCCGTTTTTTTTCGTCCGGCGGTTTTGTTCTGGTTTGATGCTTGCCTCGGACCGATAGCGGGTATCGGCGCTGACGTACCGCACAAAAAAAGCGACCCGCAGGTCGCTTTTTTCATTTGCCGTCAGGCGATCAGAACTGCGCTTCGTTCAGCGACAGCGCCGAGTCGGCACCCTCGGTGATCGACTGCGCAAGGCCCGGGGCCTGCGTGAGGATGTGATCCGCGAAGAAACGTGCGGTACCGATCTTGGCGTCGTAGAACGACGAATCGGTATCGCGCAGTTTCTGCGCCGCCAACAGCGCACGCCCCATCTGCCAGCCGCCGAGCACAACGCCCGCGAGCTTCAGATACGGCACGCTGCCGGCGAACACCGCATTGGCGTTGTCCTGCGTATTCGCCAGCACGTAGTCCACCACGATGGCCAGCGCTTCGCGTCCCTTGGCAAGACGCTCGGCCACCGGCGCGGCCACACCACCCGCCGCGCGCAGTTCGTTCTCCGTCGTCTCGATCTGCTCGCACAGTGCGCGAGCCACAGCGCCACGATCGCGCAGCGTCTTGCGACCGATCAGATCGTTCGCCTGAATCGCCGTCGTGCCTTCATAGATCGGCAGAATACGCGCGTCGCGATAGTACTGAGCAGCGCCCGTCTCTTCGATGAAGCCCATACCACCATGCACTTGCACGCCGAGGCTCGTCACCTCCAGCGACATCTCCGTGCTCCAGCCCTTCACGATCGGCACGAGGAATTCGTAGACGGCCTGCGCGCGCTTGCCTGCCTCGGCATCGGCCGCGTGATGTGCGATGTCGGCCTGACCGGCCGCCACGTACGCGAGTGCGCGCGCGCCTTCCGTCAGGGCACGCATCGTCATGAGCATGCGCTTGACGTCCGGGTGATGAATGATCGACACCGCGTCGCGCGACGAGCCATCCACCGGACGGCTTTGCAGCCGGTCACGCGCATACGCCACGGCATGCTGATACGAACGCTCGGCGACGGCCACGCCTTGCATGCCGACCGCGAAACGCGCCGCGTTCATCATGATGAACATGTATTCGAGGCCGCGATTCTCTTCGCCGACGAGATACCCCGTCGCGCCACCGTTGTCACCGAATTGCAGCACCGCCGTGGGGCTCGCCTTGATGCCGAGCTTGTGTTCGATGGACACGCAGTGCACATCGTTGCGCGCCCCGAGCTTGCCCTCGGCGTCGACGTTGAACTTCGGCACGATGAACAGCGAAATGCCCTTGACGCCCGGAGGCGCATCGGGTGTGCGGGCGAGCACGAGGTGAACGATGTTCTCCGCCATGTCGTGTTCGCCGAACGTGATGAAGATCTTCGTGCCGAAAATGCGATAGGTGCCGTCGGCCTCGCGCTCCGCACGGGTGCGCACCATCGCGAGATCCGAGCCGGCCTGCGGCTCCGTGAGGTTCATCGTGCCGGTCCACTCGCCCGAGAGCAGCTTGGGGACGTAGAGTGCACGTTGGGCGTCGGTGCCTGCGGTGAGCAGCGCTTCGACGGCGCCGTCGGTGAGCAGCGGACACAGCGCGAACGACAGGTTCGCCGCGTTGAGCATTTCCGTGCAGGGCGTAGCGACGAGTTTGGGCAAGCCCTGCCCGCCGAACTCCTGCGGGTGCAGCACGCCCTGCCATCCCGCTTCGGAAAACTGGCGGAACGCTTCCTTGAATCCCGGCGTGGTGGTGACCACACCGTCCTTCCACGTACTCGGTTGCTGATCGCCGATGACGTTCAGCGGTGCGAGCACTTCCTGATTGAAGCGGGCCGCTTCTTCGAGCACGGCCTGTGCGACGTCGGGCGAGGCATCCTCATAACCCGGCAACGCAGCGATGCGCGTCAGGTCCGCGAGTTCGTTCATGACGAACTGCATGTCCTTGATCGGGGCCTGATAACTCATGTCGTTCCTCCTGGGGATTTCGATTGCCTTCGGATGGTGGCGAATGCCAGATGCTTATTTTTTTATTTTTGCTGTTCGACCGATTCGGATGAAGACGCTCGCGACTTTCACGACGTCTGGCCACATCCCCATACGAATCGACGGAAACAAGCTGCGGGCACGAGGCCCGCAGCCGTACTGCTTTACAACGATGTCGTGCTAACCCGCGAAGCGCTTACAGCGCGCCCGTGAGTTCCGGCACGACGGTGAACAGATCGCCCACCAGACC
>NZ_MAOS01000062.1:0-33228 GCF_001721285.1 Pandoraea sp. ISTKB | reverse complement strand
TGTGAGACAGAACGAAGCGGCGATACCGGGATGTGGTGTGAATTAAGTTGAGCCAGGCCCCCAAGATCTGCCCCTAATTCAGCCCCCGCTGCACGCACTTCGCAAAAAACGCTTAAAATGTGAGCAATTCCGGCCAGGCGGAGGTGCCGAACTGGCGCCGATGGCCGGACCGCAGGACAGCGAGCCCTTGCACACATGACGTCGAACGACGTCGCCGTGCACCAACGTAGCAGACCCTTCAGCAGACCTATCTCCGGTGTGCCGCCGTGATTGCCGATCAATCGCGACGGTCACGGCAGTCCGGCAGGATCCTCAGTAAGTCTCGATCGTGTTCGTCCCGCTTCGATGCGCCCAACGGCGCGTCGTGGCATGCCTATCGCCCTGCCGCATCCGGCGCGTGCTATCCACGCTCGCCGGTGGCGGCCGATTTGCCCCGGCTTTGCGCGTGGGCAGCGTTAGCGCATCGACGTGGTTCGTCAAACCCTGCGGGTGTCCGCCACGCATGGGGGACGAGCGGCCACAAGCCCGGGGCGCCCTTGCAGCCAGGTCGCGGGACACGTCTCCCGTGGATTCCCCGATGGCGCGCGTGACGCGCAGGCCAGGGGCACACGTTGCAGGAACCTTTTGCAGGCAATGAGTCTTTTTCGAACCAAAAACATCGAGAACATGCTGGCGGCTGGCCGCAGTGGCAGTCTCAAGAAAGTGCTGGGCCCGGTCGACCTCGTGCTGATGGGCATCGGCGCCATCATCGGCACCGGCATCTTCGTACTCACCGGCACCGGCGCGTTGACGGCCGGTCCGGCGCTCACGCTCTCCTTCATCATCGCGGCCATGGCCTGCGGCTTTGCCGCGCTGTGCTACGCCGAGTTCGCGTCCACCATCCCCGTCTCGGGCTCCATCTACACCTACAGCTATGCCACGCTCGGCGAGATCGTCGCGTGGATCATCGGCTGGGATCTGATGCTCGAATACGGGCTGGCGTCGTCCGCCGTGTCCGTCGGCTGGTCCGGGTACTTCCAGTCGCTCGCCGCCGGCTTCGGTCTGCACCTGCCCGCGGCCATCACCGCAGCCCCCGGCAGCGTGCCGGGCGTGACGACCTTCATCAACCTGCCGGCCGTCGTCATCATGCTGCTCATTACGTGGGTGCTGTCGTACGGCGTGCGCGAATCGGCGCGCATCAACAACCTCATGGTCGCCATCAAGATCGGCGTCGTGCTGCTGTTCATCGCCGTCGGCGTCTGGCACGTCAAACCCGCCAACTGGACGCCGTTCATGCCCTTCGGCACCAGCGGCATGTTCAATGCGGCGGCGCTCGTCTTCTTCGCATTCATCGGCTTCGACGCCGTGACGTCCGCCGCCGAAGAAGTCCGCAATCCGGGACGCGATCTGCCCATCGGCATCATCGGCTCGCTCATCGTGTGCACGCTGCTGTACGTGGCCGTGGCCGCCATCATGACCGGCATCGTACCGTTCGCGCAGTTCGCCGGTGTGGATCACCCCGTCTCGCTCGCGCTGCAATACGCCGGGCAGAACTGGGTCGCAGGCTTCGTCGATCTCGGCGCCATTCTCGGCATGACCACCGTCATTCTCGTGATGACCTACGGCCAGACCCGCATCACTTACGCCATGTCGCGTGACGGTCTGTTGCCGCCGCTGCTCTCGCGCATCCATCCGACGCACAAGACGCCGTTCGCGGGCACCTGGATCATCGGCGGGGTGTTCGCCGTCATCGCAGGTTTCGTGCCGCTGGGCGTGCTCGCCGAGCTGATCAACATCGGCACCCTGTCGGCATTCGCGCTCGTGTCCGTCGCGGTACTCGTGCTGCGCCGCACGCGCCCCGACCTGCCGCGCGCGTTCCGCGTGCCGGGCGCACCGGTCGTGCCGCTGATCTCCGCCGGGCTGTGCCTGTTCCTGATGGCGCATCTGCAAGCCGCCACGTGGATCGCCTTCGTGGTGTGGCTTGCCATCGGCATGGTGATCTACTTCACCTACGCACGGCGCAACGCGCTGCTGCACAAGCACGGCGACACGCCACAGGTCTGATCTTCCGGACACGGGGCAAACCGACTAGCCCACTCGCACGCACTCGCGCCCCGGCGCGAGTGGGCGTATAGTCCGATTCAGGCAACGCAGGGCCCGGCGAACACACGATGTTCTCCGGGCCCTTTGCCCATCCGCCGCATCGTCTGTATCGCCAACATCCTTCGCATCACCCGCATCAAGCATCACGCATCACGTATTCCGCATCACGCAAGTCGTTCGTCCGAGCTTCCGTTTGCCGTCGTCTCACTACGTCTTTGCCGAGGAAATAAGAACATGCGCCGTTATGTCCTGCTTACCGCCGTACCCGCCGCCTTCGCCGCCGGCTTCGTTGCTTCCCATCTCGTGCCCAACGCCATGGCGCAGGCCGCCCCGCTCACCCCGCAGATCATCGACGTCGGCGCCATGACCGACGAACAGATCGGCAAGCTCGTGCCGAACGTGGGCACGCTGCGCAGCCGCACGCTGGTCGCGACACAGAACGGCACCGTCGCCGTGCAGAGCGGCAACGTGCCGCGCCACACCCATCAGGATGCCGATGAAATTCAATATGTGATTTCCGGCAGTGGCACCTTCTGGCTGGGCGACCAGCAACGTGAAGTGCATCCGGGCGATCTGATCATCATTCCGCGCGGCACCGTGCACGCCGGGTCGCAGAACACCAGCGGTGAATTCAAGGTCCTCGCGATCAAGCTGCCGCCGCAAGCGCCGAACGATATCCAGTTCGTGAAGTGACGGACATGCCGGGATAGCCGATCATGGCGGGCGCACGTCCCGCCATGCGGCCTATGGGGACATTGATGAATGGGTAGACGTGGACCGCCCGCCGTCAACCGAAATTGCGGTTCAGCCAGACCGCGCCGTAGCCGAGCGCGAACATCGTGAGCAGCAGCGGCACCGAGATGCGGATGATCTGGATGACGAGCGGACGCGGCGGCAGGTCTTCGTCCTGCGGCGCACGCGCAGCCTCATGCAACGCCCCTGTGCACAGCGCCGCCGCCACTGCGCTGGCGAACACCCAGAACGTCTGGTTGTAGAGCAGCGCAATGAGCAGCAACGTGAGCGCCACGTTGCGTCCGTGATAGATCAGATTGACGGTATTGCGAAAGGCTTGCGGCGACATGTCGGAAAAGCACTGACGTGTGCATGGAGGCACCGCCTGCGCGAAAGGTCTTGTTATTTGTCTTTTGACCGGCAACACGCCTCACGGCGCATCGCGGCCCTCGAAAGCTGAGCAAAGCTTATCCACACTTAACGGCTTTTGCCACCGGAGTCTTTAACGTCCCGCCTAACGTCCTGCATAACGTGCCGCGTTGAACAGGCCGTTGCACGGTACCGCCCATGCGACCACACCCCGATGCCCGGCGTCATTTGAATGGGGTATCCTCCCCCGCATGACAGCCCCCGCCTCTACCCGTATCCAGCACGCCGCGCCGGACACCCCCGACGGTACGCCACAGCGCGCCGTCTATGTCATCGTGGCGCATCCGCGCTGGCGCGATTCACGCGTCAACCGGCGCCTGCTCGAAGCCGCGCGCGGCATCGACGGCGTCGACGTCAATGACCTTTACTCGACCTATCCCGACTTCAGTATCGACGTGGCCGCCGAGCAGCAACGTGTCGCGCGCGCCGACCTGATCGTGCTCGTCCATCCGATCTACTGGTACAGCATGCCGCCGCTGCAAAAGCTCTGGTTCGACGAAGTGCTGTCGTGGGGCTGGGCCTATGGTCAGGACGGACACGCACTCGCGAACAAGGATCTCTGGCTGGTCGCCAGCACCGGCGGGCCGCTGGAGAGCTATCGTCCCGAGGGCTACAACCAGCACGAGTTCGCCGCGTTCCTGCCGGGCTACGAACAGACTGCGCACCTGTGTGGCATGCGCTTCCTGCCGCCGCACGTGCTCTACGGCGCGCGACGTTGCGACGCCGCCGCCCTCGACGCCCACGTCGGCGAATTCGCCGGGCGTCTGGCCACGTACCCGCAATGGCCGGAACTGATCTCGATGGCCGACGCGCCGGAGTGTCAGGCGATCCCATCGACCGACCGTCCGCGCTGTGCGACGGGCGACATCGCCGAGGCCCCCGCCAACGCCGGCAACACAGGTATCGACACCACCGTCGGGAGGGCCGTCTGATGGAACATGTCCCGTCGTGGCTACTTGCCAGTCTGATTTATCTGGCAGCCGCCGTCATCGTCGTGCCGCTCTCACGCGCACTGGGTCTCGGCGCGATCATCGGCTACCTCGCGGCCGGCATTGCGATCGGGCCGTGGGGTCTCGGTCTCGTCTCCCGCGTGGAAGACGTGCTGCACTTCGCCGAGTTCGGCGTAGTGCTCATGCTGTTTCTCGTCGGCCTCGAACTGGAGCCGCGACGGCTATGGAGTTTGCGACGGCCGATCTTCGGATGGGGCTCGGCGCAGGTCATCGGCTGCGCGGTGCTCCTCTTCGCCGCCGGTGTGGCACTCGGCGCGCCGTGGCGCATCGCCCTCGTTGCGGCGCTGGGTCTGGCGCTGTCGTCCACCGCCATTGCCTTGCAGGTGATGGCCGAGCGCAACATGCTCGCCACCGCGAGCGGTCAGGCCGGCTTCTCGATCCTGCTGTTTCAGGACGTCGCGGCCATTCCGATTCTGGCGTTGCTGCCGCTGCTCGCGAATTCGTTCGACAGCCACACGATGACGGGCACGACGCGCGCGCTCGAAGCGTTGAAGATCGTCGGCGTGATCGCGGCCATCATCCTCGGCGGACGTCTGGCGTTGCGCCCGCTGCTGCGCTGGATCGCCAACAGCAAGACACCGGAAATCTTTACGGCAGCGGCGCTGCTGCTGGTCGTGGCCATTGCGACGTTGATGCAACTGGTCGGTCTGTCGATGGCGCTCGGCGCGTTCCTCGCGGGCGTGCTGCTCGCCGAGAGCGAATACCGTCGCGAACTCGAAACCGACATCGAACCGTTCAAGGGTTTGCTGCTCGGCCTGTTCTTCATCGCCGTGGGCATGAGCATCGACTTCGGCGTGTTGCTCGCACAACCGCTGCGCATGCTTGCGGTCGTCGTCGGCTTCATGGCGCTCAAGGGACTGGCGATTTACAGCCTGTCGCGGTTGATGCAACTGCCCTATCAGGAGCGGCCCATCTTCACGCTGCTGATCGCACAAGGCGGCGAATTCGCTTTCGTGGTGTTCCAGTCGGCTGGCCCGCAAGTGTTGCCGCCCGCCGTGTCGTCGTTCCTGATTGGCGCAGTGGCACTGTCGATGCTGCTCTCGCCGCTGCTGCTCGTGGCCATCGACAAGTGGCTGCTGCCGCGCTACAGCGTGAAGGGATCACCGCGCATGGAGGAGATCTCCGAGCCGCAGTCGGCGAATGTGGTGATCTGCGGCTTCGGTCGCTACGGCCAGATCGTCGGCCGTGCGCTCGTGCCGCAAGGGGTGTCGGTCACGGTGCTCGATCACGACCCCGATACCATCGAGAGTCTGCGTCAGTTCGGTTTTCGTGTGTTCTACGGGGATGCGACGCGTCTGGACTTGCTGCGTATCGCCGGCGTGGCGAATGCGCGGGCGGTGGTCGTCGCGGTGGACGACATCGATCAGTCGCTGGAGATCGTCGATCTGATGCGCGAGCACTTCCCGGACGTGCCGGTCGTGGCCAGAGCGCGCAACGTCGGACACTTGTTCCAGTTGCGCGATCGCGGCGTGCAGCACGTCGAGCGCGAACTCTTCGACGCCTCGTTGCGCAGCGCGCGCTCAGTGCTCGAAACGCTCGGGTGGCCGGCTGCCGAAGCCCGTGAGGCGACCATGGCGTTCAGACGCGCCAATGTGCAGTTGACGGACGAAATGTATCCCTCCTACCAGGATCGCAACAAGATGATCGCCACCGCGAAGGAAGGGCGTCGTCAGTTCGAGGAGCAGATGGCGCGCGAGCGTGCCACGCGCCGGGCACAGCGTCAGGTCACCTTCGGCTGGGATGGCGACCGTGCGCCCGACAAGACACCTGCGCCTGCCGACGCCGACAAGGCGACATCGCAAGCACAGACAGATCAGCGCAACGGCGCGGCGCACGAGCGCCATCCCTGAGCATCAGACAGGCATCGACGTTCCCTATCGAGCCGATAGGGAACACTTCCCTCATGCCAACGGTGTATGCGGATCGTGCGATCCGTGCGTGATCAGTCGAACGGCTTGAAATGGCCGTCGGCCGGCACGCGGGCATCGGCGCGCAGACGCGTCTCGGCATCCACACCGGCCAGACCGCGATAGTAGAGATGCACGGCAATGGCCGCCGAATACCGGCGGATTTCGACGAGCGTGAGATGTGCATGCTCGGCCGACGAGAACATCAGATACGGCGATTCTTCTTCGATCAGCCCGGCGACCTGATGCAGGCCGTGACGGTGCAGCACTTCCGTGAGTTCGTCTCGGCTGCGGTGCGTATTCGCATCGGTGGCCGGGTACATCATGCGAAGCAATGCGAGCGGATGATCGGCGACCGCGAGCGAGAGTGCCTGTACGACAGCATGACTGTCGAGCGCCGTAGCCACGGCTTCACCTTCGGGACGATGCTGCGGAAAAAGTTGCTCAAGGGTCAGCGACATGATGAGTCCATTGCAGAGTAGCTGCAAAAACTGCGGCAGCGGTTCTACAGTCTAGTCACGTCTGCGCACGCGATATAGCGCGTCGCGCGAATACCTGCGTTGCACGCGCCGCAACAATTACCAAATATTTCAAACGCCGCTCGCTTCCTGCCACAACTTCCGATGCATTGCCATTACGCAGTTTTACGTCATGCCCGCACGGCTGTGCGATGACACAATGCATCGATTAATAAGTTAACAATGGAAGAGACAGTTGTGGTTAAAAGTATTTCCCGTTTTTTCACGCAGGTCGTGCACCGCTTTTTGCCCGACCCGCTCATCTTCGCAATCTTCCTGACGGTCATTACCTTTGCGCTGGCGCTGGGCTTCACGCCCAAGACGCCGGGCGATCTCGTGCTGCTCTGGGGTTCGGGCTTCTGGAATCTGCTGGCGTTCTCGATGCAGATGGCGATGATTCTCGTGACGGGTCACGCCCTCGCCAGCTCCGGGCCGATGAAGCGCGCGATGGCAGCACTTGCCGGTGCCGCGCGCTCCCCGGCGCAAGCCACGATGATGGTCGCGTTGCTCGCCGGCGTGGCCTGCGCGATCAACTGGGGCTTCGGTCTCGTGCTCGGTGCGATGTTCGCGCGTGAAGTCGCACGCCGCGTGAAGGGCACCGACTATCGTCTGCTCGTCGCCTGCGCGTACATGGGCTTTCTGACGTGGCACGGCGGCTTGTCCGGCTCGGTGCCGCTCGTCGCGGCCACGCACGGCAATCCAATGGAAAAGGTCGTCGGCCTGATCCCCGTCTCGCAGACGCTGTTTACCGGCTACAACGCGTTCATCACGGTGGGCCTGATCGTGATGTTGCCGTTGCTCGCCCGCGCGATGATGCCGCGTCCGAACGAAGTGGTGACGGTCGATCCGAAGCTGCTCGTCGACGAACCGACGCATGAGCGCGTGCTCGGGCCGAATGCGACGTTCGCCGAGAAACTCGAAGAAAGCCGTCTGCTGTCGTTGCTGGTGTTCGCGCTGATCGCAGGCTTTCTCGTGCTGCGCACCGTCACGAAGGGCTTCACGCTCGACATCGATACCGTGAACATTGCGTTCCTCGGCATCGGCATTCTGCTGCATCGCACGCCGATGGCCTATGCCCGCGCGATCGCGAATGCGGCACGTGGCGCGTCGAGCATCATGATCCAGTTTCCGTTCTATGCCGGTATTCAGGCGACGATGGATCACTCGGGGCTCGCCGGCGTCATCACGAACTGGTTCATCGAAATCGCCAACGCGCACACGTTCCCGCTGCTCGCCTTCCTCAGCTCGGCCGTGATCAACTTCGCGGTGCCGTCGGGCGGCGGTCACTGGGTCGTGCAGGGGCCGTTCGTCATGCCCGCCGCACAGGCGCTGCACGCCGACCTCGGCAAGGCGGCCATGGCCATCGCCTACGGCGAAGCCTGGACCAACATGGCGCAGCCGTTCTGGGCGCTGCCCGCACTCGCGATTGCCGGGCTCGGCGTGCGCGACATCATGGGGTATTGCGTGACGGCGCTGCTGTTCTCCGGCGTCATCTTCGTCGCCGGGATGTATTTGTTCTGACGTTTCGCCCTCGCGCGCCATGCAGGCAGACCGGACATCCGCCGGTCTGCACGGCGCGTGCGTAACGCCAATGGTATGATTTTTGCCGACGCCGACATGACTCATACCGTATGCGATATCCCGACCCGATGCCCGACACGCTAGCGGCAGCCGTCGCGGAAGCCGACCATGTCATGCGCCATTGGCAATACGATGTCGATGGCCCCGTGAAAATTGGTTCGGACTCCCACAAACGTATGTTCTGCCGCATGCTGCTGGAGTCGCACAATCCCTACAAACCGTCCGTCATCGAGTGGCCGACGCTACCGCCCGATGCCCTCAAGCGTCTGACCGCACTGCCCATCTGGGACATTGCCGTGCAGACGGAAGGCCGTGCGTCCATTCGCGTCGCCACATACGCGGCCACGATTGAAGATCCGCTGCTGCGCGAAGCGCTCGTCATGGACGGCAACGAAGAAGCCCGCCACAAGGTCGTGCTCTCGAAACTGGTGGCGGCCTACGGCATCGAACTCGCCGAGGAGCCCCCTTACCCGCCGCCCAAAGACGCCGAATGGGCGTGGATGAAAACAGGCTTTAGCGAATGCATCGACAGCTTTGTCGCCTTCGGTCTGTTCCGTTCGGCGCAGCGCTCGGGCTATTTCCCCGAGGCGCTGGTGGAAACGTTCGAGCCGGTGATTCAGGAAGAAGCGCGCCACATCCTGTTCTTCGCGAACTGGGTCGCCTGGTACCGGCGCACGCTGCCGTTCTGGAAACGTCCTTGGTTCTATGCGCGCGTGGCGGCCGTGTGGGTCACGCTGATCTGGGATCGCATGGCGATCGCGCGTGGCATCGACACCGACGGCGTGGCGCGCGACGCCAACTTTCCGGCGACCGGCACCGCCGACATCGGCGAGTCGCTCAAGCCGCGCGACCTGATTCTGCTCTGTCTAGAAGAGGACGCACGCCGCATGGACGGCTACGACAAGCGACTATTGCGCCCGACGTTCGTGCCGAGACTCGCCCGCATCGCACTGCGCTTCATGAAGGGATGACGAGCAAAAAAGCCGCCCCGGGGTTGTTCACCCGGGGCGGCTTTTTCTATCTTGCTACAGCGACTTCTACTGCGACGGCTGCGACGATGTCGTCAGCCGTGCGGCGATCAGCTGCCTTGGAATTCGTCGAGTTGACCGGCAGCGCGAGCGCGGGCCAGTTCTTGCTTGACGTCGGCGCGCGACACGTTCGAGCTTTGGGCCACGGCGGCAACCGGGTAGTCGGTGTCGTTTTCGGCCAGCAGACCTTCAGCACGTGCCTGAGCCAGTTCCGTCTTCACTTCGGCGCGGGTCTTGCTCGCACCCGAGGCGACGTACAGCGGATAGTCGGTGTCGCCTTGGGGGATCAGACCGTTGGCGCGGGCCTGGGCCAGATCGGCCAGCACGGCAGCACGCGTGAGCGGTTGGCCTTGCGAGGCGACGTCGGGGTAGTTGTTACCGTTTTCGGCAGCGTTGCTGGCAACAGCACCCAGCGAGGCAACAGCGGCGATAAGGGCGATAGCGATGTTCTTGCGGTTCATTTTGATAACTCCTGTCAGTTGCGACGACTTTGTTTTGAATTGCGCCGTCGATGGAAGGAAGTCTAGAACTCGCCATCGCGATGAAAAACGCGATATTTGTCGACGAACTATTGTGTGTTTTGATGAGAATCGAATGCACAACATTGGTGCAATCAAAATGCGAAACGCCGCAGTGGCCGGAAAGACCGGCGAACTGCGGCGTCTGAACCCACGGGAATCGGGGAACGGAATGCTTAGTCGGTGAGCGATGCGCCAAGCGCGTCGAGCAGGAAATTCGTGCCGCGCTCACGCGAACCGGCGTCGTCGTACCCATCCAGGAATGCGCCCTGTTCGGTCATGACGAGATGCGTGCCGCCATCGCGTGCCTTGAGGTCGATGGTGGCCAGCGACACCGAAATCTTGCGCGTGTCGAGATGCATCTCGTAGGCGTAGACCACGCGCGTGTCCTTGACGACATCGTAGTAAAGCGCATCGAACGTCGACACCATGCCGCTTTCCCACTTGCCCTTCGCGACCTCACGTCCGCCGGGACGCACATCCATCGTGCGCTCGATCAGCGTCAGCCCATCGCTGCGCGCGAACCATCGGTCCTTCGCCTCGCGTTCGACCAACGCACGAAACACGCGTGCGGGCGACGCAGGGTACTGACGTTCGATGCGAAACGTCGCGTGCACGACGCTGCGCGCCGTCGGTGCATCGGCTTCGCGCATGACTTCGCGGCCCAGCTTGTCGAGCGTTTGCGTCCAGCCCTGTCCCGCACCTTCCGGCATCCAGGCGAACGCAGGATCGAGCACCGTGTAGCGCTGCTCGACGTCCAGTTGCGTGCCTTGCGCCACGTCGGTGAAATTCGCCGTCGTCAGCGCGCCGAACAGTGCATGCCCCTTCGCATCGGTCACGGTCATGTCGATGACAAGACGTGCGGGGGCATCGACTTCCACAAAGCGCCCGCGAATCCAGTGCGACTCGCCTTCGGGCGACTGCATGCGCAACGCGAATACGCCGCCCTCGTGCGCCTCGATCTGCGCTTCGGGAATCGTGTATCCGGCCGGGCAGAACCAGCGTTTGACCGCTTCGGTCGAGGTCCATGCCGCGAACACCACCTCGCGCGCCACGGCGTAAGTGCGGCCGACGGTCAGCGGCCGGGGTTGTCCTGATGCTTTTGCTTCACTTGCGGTCGTCATGAAGGTCTCCTTCGGGCGGCAGGCTGGCCAGATACTCGCCTAATCGGTCGAGATGGCCCTCCCACTCGTGACGGCGCTGGTTGATCCATCGCTCGGCAAGGCTCAGCGCCTGGGGTTCGATCCGGCACGTGCGCACACGTCCGGCCTTTTCCGTACGCACCAGTCCGGCGTTTTCCAGCACGGACAGATGCTGCATGACCGCCTGCAACGACATCGACAGCGGTTGCGCCAGCGCGCTCACCGACGCCGGCCCCTGCGCCAGCCGCACGAGCATGGCCCGGCGCGAAGCGTCGGCCAGTGCCTGAAAAGTCAGATCGAGGGTGTTGTCATGGTCAAGCATGTGCTTGAGTATAGTCGCGACAAAAACTAAAGCAAGGACTTTAGTATTAATAATGTCAGGTGATGATGTGGTGCTCGCGGGCGCGCACCTTCGCCGTGTGCTGGCGATGCAGAATTTCCCGCAGCGACTGCTCGATGGTCTCGGACATGGCGTCGAGCGCCAGATCGTTCGGCTCCAGCCCGAACGGCTCCTCGATCTCGGCGCTGACTGCTTCCAGCGCGAAGAACGTGTACGAGATGAAGGCGACGATCACCGGTGTCATCGGGCCGATGGAGTCGACCAGCCCGAACGGCAGCAACAGGCTGTAGAGATACGTCACCCGGTGCAGAATCACGCCGTAGGTGAAGGGAATCGGCGTCGTGGCGATACGCTCGCAGCCGCCGATGGCTTCACCGAGACGGTCCAGATGCATCTCCATCACCTGCGCCAGCGGGGCATCGAGCTCCCCGCGCATGCGGCGCTCGCGCAGCCACTCACCGGCCATCAGGAGAAGGGTGATCGGCTTGAACTGCTTGCGCTTGAGGCACGCCACGTCTTCCTTATCGAGCAGACGTTCGAAGTCCGCCTTCGGGTCGGTGCCGCGCAACTGGTGGCGCATGCCGTGCACGAAGGCAATCAGATAAGCGACGAAGCGCGGCGAATCGGAGGTGTCCGAGATCAGCGTCATCGACTGACGCGACAGCGCACGCGTCTCGTTGAGCACAGTGCCCCAGAGCATGCGCGCTTCCCAGTAACGGGCGTAGCTGGTGGTGTTACGGAAGCCGAGGAAGATCGCGAGCGTAATGCCGATCAGCGAAAACGGGATGAACGTGAGCGGGATCTTCCATTCGAAGATGCGCCCGTGCGCGAGCGTGACGGCAATCGAGATGATCGTGGTGAAAACGAGCTGCGGAGCGATCTTGGGCAAGATCGAGCCGCGCACGACGAATAGCATGCGCAGCCAATGCAGGTTGGGACGGACGATCATGGTGACGAAGGCGCTCGCAAGCGCTGAGAAACCGGCTGTGGGGGTAGCCGTTGGGGCCGGATGATACGCCGATATTCACGGCATTGAAACGGCTTCGACGCCCCGGACCGGTGGACCGCGTCAAATCGTCGCAATGGGCGGGACAGCGGGACAGCGGCGCGCCATGAAACCACGAACGCCCGACGGCGGCGAGCCGACGGGCGTCCGGACACCGGGTTGCGGACACCGCCCGCGATCGGCTTACTTCACCTCCAGCGCCTGCGCGAGCGTGACCGGGTCCTGGAAGATGCTGGAAAAGTCGAGCCCGCCGTGACCGTTCGCGCGATGCACTTCGAAGATCCGGCGCGCCAGATCGCCCAGCGGCGTCACCACGTCGCTCGACTCGGCCGCCCCATGCGCCAGACGCAAGTCCTTGGCCATCAGGTCCGTGGCGAAGCCGCCGGTGTATCCGCGCGACGAGGCCGCATTCTCCATCACGCCGGGACACGGGTTGTAGACCTCCAGCGTCCAGTTACGCCCGGAGCTTTGCTGCATCACCGCCGAGAGCACCTTCGGGTCGAGCCCGTTGGCGATGCCCAGACGCAGCGCCTCGCTCGTGCCCGCCATCAGAATGCCAAGCAGCATGTTGTTGCACAGCTTGAGCGTCTGACCGGCGCCGAGCGCGCCACCGTGGTGAATCGCCCGTCCCATGTTGCTCAGCAGCGGACGCATGCGCTCGACCAGCGCCGCGTCGCCGCCGACCATGAACGTCAGCGTGCCGGCCGCCGCGCCTGCCGTGCCGCCCGAGACCGGCGCGTCGAGCAACAGCGTGCCCGGGCGAGCGATCTTCGCCAGTTGACGCGGGATCTCCGGCGGCACCGTGCTGCTGTCGATGAGCACAGCCTCCGGCGTCGCGTTCGCGAGCACGCCGTCGGGGCCGTCGTAGGCGGCGAGCACATGCTCACCGGCGGGCAGCATCGTAATGACGACCTGTGCATCGCGCACGGCATCGGCAATCGACTTCGCGGCCTTGCCGCCCGCCGCCGCGAGCCTCTCCACCGCCGAGTCCGACAGGTCGAAGCCGCGCACCGCATGCCCCGCCTTAACGAGATTTGCCGCCATCGGACCGCCCATGTTGCCCAGGCCGATGAAGCCAATGCGCAGCGTCCCTTGTTGAGTTTCCGTAGCCATCGTCTGTCTCCGAAATCTGCGATCTGAGATAAGCGGGACGCGCTTACTTCAGCGTAATGGTCGTATTCACGCCCGCCGGGCCGGTGCCGCGTGCTTGCCAGCGTGCGGTCACGGTCTTCGTCTGCGTCCAGAACAGAATCGCCTGCTTGCCGTTCGGCCCCAGATCGCCAAGCTTCGACGCGCGCGAACCGGTGAAGCTGAACCACGCGACCGGCACCGGAATCGGCAGGTTGATGCCGACCTGACCGACGTCGATCTCGTTCTGGAACTGCCTCGCCGCACCGCCGTCCTGCGTGAACAGCGCCACGCCGTTGCCGTTCGGATTCGCGTTGACGAATGCAATCGCCTCGTCGAGCGTCTCGGCGCCTGCCATGCACAGCACCGGTCCGAAGATTTCATCGCGATAGATGGACATCTCGGCCGTCACGCCGTCGAAGATGGTCGGGCCGACGAAGTTGCCGTCCGGCGCTTCCTTTACCGCGTGACCGCGCCCGTCGAGCAGCAGCTTCGCGCCCTCTTCCACCCCGGCGCCGATGAGCTTCTCCACACGCGCACGCGCCTGCTTCGACACGAGCGGCCCGACGTCCGCCTTGCGGTCCGAGCCCGGACCGACCTTCAGCGCACGCGCACGCTCGACCAGCTCCGGCACCCACTCGCGCGCTTCGCCCACGAGCACGGCCACCGACGTCGCCATGCAGCGCTGCCCTGCCGCACCGAACGCCGCGCCGAGCAGATGGTTGATGGCCTGTTCGCGGTCGGCATCCGGCAGGATCACGCAGTGGTTCTTCGCGCCCATCATCGCCTGACAGCGCTTGCCCGCTTCCGAAGCGCGACGATAGATATGCGTGCCGACGTGCGTCGAGCCGATGAACGACACCGCCTTGATGTCAGGGTGATCGCAGATGCCGTTGGCGATGTCCGGCCCGCCGTGCACGACGTTGAGCACGCCCGGAGGCAGGCCCGCTTCGAGCGCGAGTTCCGCGAGACGCAGCGATGCGCTCGGGTCCTGCTCCGACGGCTTGAGCACGAACGTATTGCCGGTCGCCACGGCCAGCGGGAACATGAAGCACGGCAGCATCACCGGGAAGTTGAATGCCGTGATGCCCGCGCACACGCCGAGCGGTTCGATGAGCGTGTAGACGTCGACGCCACCGGCGGCATTCTGCGCGTACTCGCCCAATTGCAGCGACGCGATCGAGCACGCATGTTCGACGACTTCGAGACCGCGTCCGACTTCCCCTTCGGCATCAGGCAGCGTCTTGCCGTGTTCACGCGTGATCAGCTCGGCAAGCTCGCCGGTGTGGTCGCGCAGCAATTGCTGGAAGCGCAGCATCACGCGCATGCGATTGGCTTGCGACGTGTTGCGCCACGACTTGTAAGCGGCCTTTGCCGACGCCACGGCGGCGTCGAGTTCGTCGGCGGTGGCGAACGGCACGCGCGCGACGACCTCCTGCGTGGCGGGGTTCACGACATCGCGCCACTGCGACGTCTTCGATTCAACACGCTTGCCGTCGATGAGCAGCGGAATGGTAGGTAGGGACATGACACGCTCTCCAGATCGAAACGAATACGGATGAAAGAATTCGGGGCTGAAAATTGGCTGAAAATTACTTCGCTGCCGTGTTCGTCTTCACGAGCGAACAGGTCGATTTCGACAGCGGCTGGAAGGCTTCCGTCGCGGGGACGGTGGCCACTTTAGTGTAGTAATCCCACGGGCCCTTGGACTCGGCGGGCGACTTCACGCGGAACAGATACATGTCGTGAATCACGCGTCCGTCCGGGCGAATCGACGCGTTATGCATGATCGGATCGCGAATCGGCAATTCACGCATTTTTTGCGCAACGACCTTGGCGTCGACCGATTTCGCGGCCGCCACCGAGCGCAGGTAATGCAGCACGCTCGAATACACGCCCGCCTGCACCATCGTCGGCTTCAGGTTCTTGTACTTTTTCTGGAATCGGTCGGACCACTGGCGCGAGGCGTCGTCGTAGTCCCAATAGAAACCGTCGGTAAACAGCAGTCCCTGCGCGGTATTCAGACCCAGCGCGTGAACGTCCGAGAGGAACACCAGCAGCGCCGCCAGCTTCTGCCCGCGCTGCACGATACCGAACTCGCGCGCCTGCTTGAGAACGTTGACCGTGTCCTGCCCACCATTGGCCAGCGCCACGACCTGTGATTTCGAGCTTTGCGCCTGCAACAGGAACGACGCGTAATCGGACGCATTGAGCGGGTGCCGCGACTGGCCGACGACCGTGCCGCCGAGCGTCTTCACGATATCGGCAGCGTCTTTTTCCAGCGAATGCCCGAAGGCGTAATCGACGGTGATGAAGTACCAGGATTTCCCGCCGTCACCCACGACGGCGCGCGCCGTGGCGGCCGATTGCGAGTACGTGTCGAACATCCAGTGAAAGCCGGTGGGGGAGCAGTCCTCGTTCGTCAGACGTGTCGTTGCCGGGCCGGAGAACAGCACCACGCGCTGCTTGTCCATGGCGAGCTTCTGCACGGCGAGCGCGGCCGCGGAGTTCGTCAGGTCGGCAATCGCGTCGACGTTATCGCGATCGAACCATTCGCGCGCCTTGTTGGCGGCAACGTCGGCCTTGTTCTGGTTGTCGGCCGACACCAGTTCGACCTTCATGCCCTTGCATTCGGCGGCCAGACAGTCGTCGATGGCCATTTGGGCGGCTACGACCGACCCTGCACCGCCCATGGCCGAGTACGTCCCCGACATATCGGTGAGCACGGCCACCTTCACAGGACGATCCGGCAACTGCGCCAATGCGCCCGCAGACGACAATCCCAAACCCGCACCGAGTCCCAGCGCGAGCAGCCACGGCTTGATCTTCATCGCTTTTGTCTCCTTGAGGTCTAATCGATCTCTTCTTGTCTTATGTTTGCGCTGCCGCCGTCTATGCGCGGCGCTCATAAATTGTATTTGTGCGAATTTGCTTTACATAGCGCATCGCTGCATCTACTTTGTGCAGAAATGCACATAGGAGACAGCGCATGGCACGCACCGGTGCAGCACGTCCGATCGGGTCGACGGGCGCGGCAGTCCGTAGTCCGGGCACGGAGCCGAGGCCCGACTGGGACGACCTTCGGTACTTCCTGGAAGTGGCGAGAACGCAGCGGGTGAGTGCTGCCGCGCTACGTCTGGGGGTCGATCACACGACCGTCTCGCGGCGCGTGCGGGCGCTGGAGCAGGCGCTCGGCACGCTGCTGTTCGACAAGTCGCGCAACGCGGGCTTCGCGCTCACCCCGGAGGGCCAGCAGTTGCTCGTTCACGCCGAGCAGATGGAAACGGCCCTGCAATCGGCCTGCGAACAGGTCGCGGGCCTCGGGCAGACGCTTTCCGGCCACGTGCGCATCGGTTCGACCGAAGCGTTCGGCACCTACTTCGTGACGCCGGTGCTCTCACACTTCCAGCGCGAGTACCCTGCCATCGATTTCGACGTACTGCCGGTGCCGCGCTTCGTGAGCCTGTCCAAGCGCGAGGCCGATCTGGCCATCACCATCGAGCGCCCGCAGCGCGGGCCTTATGTGTGCAGCAAGCTGTGCGACTACCGCTTGCAGTTGTACGCGACGCCCGGCTATCTCGCCCGATATGGCGACGTGCAGACGTTCGCCGATCTCGCCGGACGCCGCTTCATCAGCTATGTCGACGAACTCTCCTTCAGCAACGAACTGCGGTATCTCGAGGACATCGTGCCCGGGTGCAACGTCGTACTGCGCAGCACCAGCGTGATCGCGCAATATCAGGCGGCGTTGCAGGGCGAGGCGCTGGCCATCCTGCCGTGCTTCATGGCCGCGCAGGATGCCCGGCTGGTGCCGCTGCTGGTCGACGACGTGGTCGTCACGCGCAGCTTCTGGATCTACTGCCACGAGGAACTGCGCACGCTCAAGCGCATTACGGTGCTGTGGGATTACCTGCGCGACGCCGCACAGCGCAACGACGCCCTGCTCCAAGGCAAGGCCGGGCGGTTGCAGTTGACCTGACGGGCGGGTCGGATGACGGGGTTCGGAGTATCGGCGGCGCCGCGCGGCCTCACCGGATCTTGCGCTGCTCTTCGTCGATGACGGCAGGAATCGCGGTGCGCATCGCCTCGATGAAGCGGCGCAGACGCGCCGGGTAATACTTGGCGTACGGGTAGATGATGTACATCGGCAGCGCCGTCGAACACCATTGCGGCACCAGTTGAATCAGACGCCCCTGCGCAATGTCCTCGGCCATCACCCAGGCCGACGCCACGCCCACCCCCAGCCCGCGCAATGCGGCACTGCGCAATGCGAACAGATTGTCGGTACTCATGCGCGGATCGAATGTGATGCGCTCGGACGCATGGGTCTGCCGGTGCGTGAGCGTGAGTTCGGTGCGATAGAACGTGGTGAGCGCGAGCCACGGCAGGGCCAGCAGGTCCGAGGGGTTCTCGGGCATCGTGCGTCCGCGAAGCAGATCGGGAGATGCCACGACGATACGCGGCACGTCCGTGAGCAGGATCGCCACGTTCGACGGATCTTGCAATTCGCCCACGTGAATCGCGCAATCGACGCCTTCGGCAATGAAGTCCGGCTCCCGGTCCTGCAAGAACCAATGCACCTTCATCCCCGTGTAGCGCTCCAGAAAATCGGCGAGCGGCCCGATCATCATGTCCTGCCCGAACGCGTGCGGCACGTGCACCCGCAGCGTGCCTTCCGGCTCGTCGCCCGTGCCTCGCAGATCGGCTTCGAACGCCTCCCAGCTTGTCACGAGTTCCTTGGCCCGCGCGAAGCAGCGCTCGCCGTCTTCCGTGAGTTTCATGCGATGGGTGGAGCGCTGGAGCAGGCGTAAGCCGAGCGAGCGCTCCAGCATTTGCAGCCGACGGCTGACGGTCGGTTGCGTGGTGCCGAGCAGCGCCGCTGCCGCCGACAGACTGCCGGATTCGACGATGCGCACGAAGGTCTGCATCAGCTCGACGCGGTCGGCGCCGGTCGACCGGGCAGCGGGGGCGCCGGTGGTCGATTGGGGAGAAGTCGATTGAGGCGGATCGAGGGACTCTGTCATACGTCACACGTATAAAGGTTGTACGGATTATAGGTCTACCGCTGCACCGCACCAAGCGAGACACTACGCGCCGTACTTCGCTACTGGAGCCTCACCCCATGAGTTCCGCACAACTCTCCAATTCCGCCGCGCCTGCACGGCCTCAGCCCGAGCTATCCGCCCGGCTGATCCTGCTGCTGGCAACAGGCACCGGCCTCACGGTCGCCTCGCTGTATTACGCACAGCCGATGCTCGGCATCATGACCGACGACATCCACGCGGCCAACACGACCGTCGGCTGGGTGCCCACACTGACGCAGCTCGGCTACGCGCTGGGCATTCTGCTGCTCGTGCCGATGGGCGACATCATCGACCGTCGCCGCATCGTGCTGGTCAAGGGCGCGATCCTGACGCTCGCACTGCTGCTCGCAGCTTTCGCACCGGGCATCGGTACCTTGCTGGTCGCGAGTCTCGCCATTGGCCTCACGGCGACGATGGCGCAGGACATCGTGCCGGCGGCCGCCACACTCGCCCCCGAGTCGATCCGGGGACGCGTCGTGGGCACCGTCATGACCGGTCTGCTGCTGGGCATTCTGCTCTCACGGGTCGTGTCCGGCTTCGTCGCGCAGAACTTCGGCTGGCGGGCGATGTACGTTGTCGCCGCCGTCAGCGTGGCCGGTTTCGGCGTGGTGGCGTGGCGCAGCCTGCCGTCCTTCCACCCGACGACGCAGATGACCTACCGTCAACTGATCGGCTCGGTGGCGAGTCTGTGGCGTCGTCATCCGGCATTGCGCCGCGCGGCGTTCGCGCAAGGGCTGCTGTCGGTCGGGTTCAGCGCGTTCTGGTCGACGTTGGCCGTGATGCTGCACGACGCACCGTTCCATCTGGGGGCGGCCGCTGCGGGCGCCTTCGGTCTGGCAGGGGCCGCGGGTGCGCTGGGCGCGCCGATTGCCGGGCGTATCGCCGACAAGAAAGGCCCGCAAGTGGTGACACGTCTCGGCGCCACGATGGTGGCCGTCTCGTTCGCGGCGATGCTCTTCGCCCCGATGTTGAGCCCTCATGCGCAACTGTGGCTGATCGGGCTGGGCGCCGTCGGCTTCGATCTCGGTGTGCAGGTCGCGCTGATCTCGCACCAGACCATCGTGTACGGGATCGAGCCTGCCGCACGCAGCCGTCTGAACGCCGTGCTGTTCGTTTGCGTGTTCATCGGGATGTCGCTCGGCTCGGTGCTCGGCTCTCAGGCGCTGGCTCACTGGGGCTGGACCGGGGTCGCCGCGCTCTCCACACTGGCCGCGCTCGGCGCACTGGCCGTGCGGATGTGGCCGGGAACGACGTCGGCACACTGAGTATTGACGAAACAAGGGCCTTGCAGACAGTCGACCGTCCGCAAGGCCCTTTCTCTTTTGGGGCAACGACGTTCAGCGAACGACAGGCTTCGCCGCACCGGCCAGCGCCCGCTCGAACAATTCGTGGGTGTCGATGCCCGAGAGATTCAGGCCGAAACGCCCTTCGAGCACGTCCACCAACGCGGCTGCCGACGCGATCTCCGTCTGCGCCGTCACATCACCCTTCGGCCCGCGCTCGATGAGATTGGTATCGAGCAATGCCAGACGCCCCTGCGCTTGCGGCAATACGCGGCAGGCCATCAGATGGTTGGTGAAGATCGACTCCGGCGCACTGGACGTGTACCAGTTCCCCAGCTTGTAATCGATCCACTCGGCGGGCCGGGGCGTGAAACGGTAGGTCGGCAGCCATGTCTGCGCCGACCTCACGCTCAGGCGGTATTCGCCAATCGTCTCGCCATCGCGCGCGCGCACGGGTTCCAGTTGAAAGACTTCGAGCGGCGTCGTCTGCTCTCGCGACGTGCCCAACCGCAGCGGCGCAGTCAGCGTCACCGAACCGAAACCGACATCGGCGAGCCACGATTCGCCGCCCAGCTCGACACGCAGCAGCATGTGCGTGAGTGGCGCCTCGTCCGTGAAGGCGCGGCCCCAGGCGACGCGTCCGATCAACGGCGTGACATGGAAACCGAGATACGTGAGCGCGCTGGCGAACAGCGCATTCTGCTCGAAGCAATACCCGCCGCGCCCGGCGTCGACCAGCTTGCCGACGACCGACGGCAGATCGACGTTAACGGGCTTGCCGCGAATGGGATCGAGGTTTTCGAAGGGAATCGCCAGCGGATGCAGCGCATGCACCGCGCGCAACACGTCGAGCGTGGGTTCATGCGGACCGAAGTAGCCGATGCGCCGGAAATAGCGCGCCGGATCGAACGATTGGGACATGCCGGGCTTCCTCTCAGGGGATACGGACATACGCAGAGCACATACGTTAGCGCATCCGCCGCCGCCGTGTGTAAAGTCCCGACGGAAGCGGGGGTACAAGCGGGGGACATCGCCCCTATCGCGATCAGTCGTTCGATTCGCAGAAGCGAATGCGGTTATTAAACGGATCGGTCACCGTCATTTGCTTGCCCCAATCGAGCATCTCGATCCCGGGATTCATATTGGGATAACGCTTGCCGGACAAATCGCGCTGATACGCTTCCACGCCCCGCATGAAGACGAAGGTCGTCGCCCCCGGGCTGGCGTCGCCGAAATGGCCCGACAGGTGCAGCGTCATTCCCGCGCGCGAGACCTGACAGTAGAGCGGCATGCCCTCGGCGAAGCGATGCTCCCAGACGAGTTTGAAGCCGAGAAAGTCCACGTAGAATTCACGCGCCTTCGCTTCGTCGAAGATCCGGTGAATCGGGGCGACGGTGTCGAAGACGATACCGTCGCTGGCCGCAGAAGCGACCTTGGCGGCGAGCACATTCCAATCCGCAAAGCCGAATTGCGCGGCGACGGATTCGAGTGCCTGAGCGTGGGAGATGTCGATGCCCTCGCGCGCGAGACGTTCGCGCAGGGACTTTGCCATGATTTTGGCGTCGAGATAGGTTCGCATGTTGGCCATCCTGGATAGCGTTCGTCGGCGACGCATTCGATCAGTGCCCGCGTTGCTGATGCGCGTCGCCTGATGAACGGGACGGACATGCGCTTACCTGCGATGCTTTCACCATCCCCCGGCAGCGTTTGACGAGGGGCGAGCGGCAGGCAGCATCGGCCTTGGGCGGATTCTAGCAGCATTGCCTTGCTGCGGCATCACACGTCGTGGGCCACAGACCGCGACGCACGCCCGGCGTCCGCGCAATGCCGAAACGCGATGGATGCCTTCGGAATTCCATATTGGCGAGCGCGTCGTCACGCCGGTATAGTGGCGCTCGTTGGCCGCACGCCTGTGTCGGCCGAAGCCATCCGGAGTGCTTTTCATGATCGATGCTGCGCGGGTGACGCAAGCGCTGGCCGAGCGCCCCATCGCCCCCATAGCCCCCGACGCGCGCCAACGCGACGCCATCGCCATACTCGCGCGCCTCGGCGCATCCGCCAACGCGACGACCGCCACCTACGACGGCGTGTATTGCTACGGATTGCCCGGGCGCGGCAAGAGTCTGGTCGTCGATGCGGCCTTCGCCGTGGCGGCATGCGAAAAGCGCCGCGTGCACTTCCACGAATTCCTGCGCGACATCCACCGGCAACTCGTACGCGAACCGAAGTGCGACGACCGGCTTGCTGCGGTGGCGAATCGCTGGCTCGATGGTGTCGAACTGCTCTGCTTCGACGAATTCCACGTCCACGATATCGCCGATGCCTTCCTCATCGGTCGTTTCCTCGACATCGCGCTTGCACGCCGCGTGCGGCTGGTGCTCACGTCGAACTACGCACCGCAGCAGTTGCTGCCCGACCCGGAGTTTCACGAACGTTTCGAGCCAACCATCGCCGTGATTCTGCAACGCTTCGCCATCGTCCATTTCGACGGCGCGACCGATTACCGGATGGGCGGCGAGAGCGCATCGATTCCGCGCTGGATCTCGCCATTGACTGATGCGCGCGAGACCCTATCGGCCCGCTACACCGAGCTGGAAGGACTGCCCCCGGCCGGACCGTCGGAAGTGACGGTCGCAGGGCGCGCGCTGGCGGTTCGCAGCGCAGGAGATCGTGTGTTGTGGGCGGACTTCGACGCGCTGTGCGTGGCGCACCGCTCGCATCTCGATTACCTCGGACTGGCCGAGCGATGGCAGACGCTGATCGTCGACGCATTGCACGTCGAGCAGCTTCGTCGACCGGACACGTTGCAGCGCTTTCTCTGGCTCGTCGATATCGCCTACGACCGGCAGCGCACGTTGCTGATCGCCTCCGACGCCCCGCTCATCCCCGCACTCGATGCGCTGAGCGACTGGCGTGATCTGTCGCGCACGATCAGCCGTCTGGCCGAGATGGGCTCGCGCGATTACGAACGCCGCACGCTCATTCGTCCTCGCTGAAGATCTCCTCGATGCGCAGACCGAACACGCGCGCGATGGTGAACGCCAACGGCAGGCTCGGATCGTAGCGCTCGTTCTCGATGGCGTTGACCGTCTGACGCGAGACACCGAGCGCTGTTCCCAGATCACTTTGCGACCAGCCGCGCGCCAGACGCAATGCCTTGATCTCGTTCTTCATCGATAACGTCGCGCGCAAAGGAGGCCGGAGACGACCCACAGCGTGCACATCAGCGGCCACACGACAAATAGCGACAGCTTGGGGAAACCCACGCCTTCGAGGAAACCGTAACCGAATGTGATCAGCCCTGTGCCCGCGAACGAGACGGAAAAGGATTCCAGTTGAATGCGTCGCTGCAATTCGTCCATACGACGAAGATTACGCACGATGGCCCAGCACATCGCAAAGCCCGGCAACATCGGCAGCAGCGCGATCGGCACCCGGGCACTCAAGGGCAGATCGGGCATCGCCTGCAACACGCGAATCGATCCCGCCAGCACCACCACGTAGGCGAGCAACGCTCCGCCCATCTCTTTCACATAACGCGTCATTGCGCATCCTAATGTAAAGCACGCTTTACACGATAAGCGAAACCGATCCATGTGTAAAGTTTCTTTTACATGACTCAGATCACGCTCGCGATGCACTCCCGCAGCCAGCGATGCGCGGGGTCGCGATGCACGCGCTCGTGCCAGTACATCGAGATTTCGAAGCCGGGCAGATCGACTGGGGCCGCCGTGATCTGCAATGCCGGGTCGTCGCGCACGAGGCGTTCCGGGGCCATGGCGACGAGATCGGTCTGCGCCAGCGCCGCGCGCAGGAACAAGAAGTGCGGCACGGAGAACACCACGCGACGCGACATGCCGAGCGCGGCCAGCGCGTCGTCGGTGCTGGCGTGAAAACCGCCGCCGTCCTGCGAGACGATCGTGTGATCGAGGTCGCAAAACTGCTTGAGCGTGGGACGCCGCTTCAACTTCGGATGCCCGCGCCGTCCGACCAGCACGTAGCGCTCGGTGAATAGCGCCTTGCGATGCAGCGCCTCCGGCGCGTTTTCTGTCGTATGAAAAATGACGTCGACCGCACCTTGCTCCGCCTGCCGCTCCAGCCGGGACGGCTCAAGATCGAGCACCGCCAGACGCGCCTTTGGCGCCTGCGCCCGCAACACCTGAAGCAGCGGCAGCACGATGGTCGATTCGGTGTAATCGGTCGCGGCGATTCGCCACGTCAGCTCGGCGCTGCCCGGATCGAACGGTGCCGCGGGGGCCACCGCGCGGGAGAGCGATTCGAGCGCCTCGCGCAGCGGTTCGCGCAACGACTCCGCGCGCGCGGTCGGACGCATGCCGCGCGGCCCCGGCAGCAGCAGCGGGTCGTCCAGCAAATCCCGCAATTTCGCCAGATGCACGCTCACCGCCGGCTGGGAGATGTGCAACCGCTCGGCAGCGCGTGTGACGTTCAACTCCGAGAGCAGCACGTCGAGCGTGACGAGCAGATTCAGATCGATGCGGCGTAAATTAACCATCGAGATAATCCATAGTTATACCTGACATATCAGGAATTCATTTCCAATATACCTGCGCCGCACCTAAGCTGCATTCGTTCTCTTCTTTTGCCACACCGAATCGAATGCGCCGACCGGCGCCGGAGTTTGACCATGAATGTCCTGATCGTCTACGCCCACCCGCAACCGCGCTCGCTCAATGGCGCGCTTCGCGATTTCACCGTGCAGCACCTGGAGGCGGCCGGCCACCACGTGCAGGTCTCGGATCTGTACGCTATGCAATGGAAAACCACCATCGACGAGCAGGACGCGCCGCAACGCGACCCGAGCGAGCCGTTCCACGCATCGCTCGATTCGAAGAAGGCGTTTCAGAGCGGCACACAAAGTGCCGACATCGCGCGCGAGCAAGACAAGCTGCGCTGGGCCGACACGGTGATTTTCCAGTTCCCGCTCTGGTGGTTCTCCATGCCCGCGATCATGAAGGGCTGGTTCGACCGCGTGTATGCGTATGGTTTCGCTTATGGCGTGGGTGAGCACTCGGACTCGCATTGGGGCGATCGATACGGCGAAGGCAGCATGACCGGCAAGCGCGCCATGCTGATGGTGACGACGGGCGGCTGGGATTCGCATTACAGTGCGCGCGGCATCAATGGCCCGATCGAAGACGTGCTGTTCCCGATCCAGCACGGCATGCTGTTCTACCCCGGCTTCGACGTGCTGCCGCCGTTCGTCGCTTATCGCACGTCGCGCGTGGATGCCGAGAGCTTTGCCGCGCTTACGCATGCACTCGGTGAACGTCTCGATACGCTCGCAACCACGTCGCCGATTCCCTATCGTCGGCAAAACCATGGGGAGTACGACATTCCGGCGCTCACACTCAAGCCCGAAATCGCTGAAGGCCGGACCGGGTACGCCGCTCACGTCGCCTGACGACGCGATGCCGATCGGCGCCGCGGCTAACCCCCAAGGCACAAGCGTTTGCCGGGGGTTTCGCCGATCGGCTTGTCGTGCGTGACGGTATCTGCAAGACTGACGGCTTCGCGCTGTCGGCGCGCCAACACCGGTCTCTCGTCATGCACCTCTCCACGCTCGCGATTTACGCGACGGCCGCCCTGATCGGCGGCCTGATCCCCGGCCCCACGACACTGCTCGCGCTCGCGAACGGCATCTCCGGTAACTGGCGTGTGGTACTGGTCGGGATGTGTGGCGCCGCACTGTCGGACCTGCTCGTGGTGGCGGCCGTCGGCGCCGGGCTCGGCGCGTTGCTGATGGCGTCTGCGACGCTGTTCGCGACGGTCAAATGGGTCGGCGTCGTTTATCTCGTGTGGCTGGCGATCCAGTTGTGGCGCAGCCATCCGCAGGATCTGAGTCAGGTCCGGATCAAGTCCGATCTGAGCGCCGGGCGCGTCTTCCTGCGCAGCTTCGGCGTCGGCCTGACCAATCCGAAGATTCTGCTGTTCTTCTCGGCGTTCCTGCCACAGTTCGTCGATACGTCGATGCCGCTCGCGCCGCAGTACGCCGTGTTGGCCGTCGTGTCGGCCGGCGTCGATATTCTCGTGATGACGCTCTATGCGACCGGCGGTGTGCAAGCCGCCCGTCTGATGACGGCGCGCAGTCTCAAGCAGTTGAATCGTGTCTGCGCGGTCGTGATGTTCTCGCTGGCCGGCGGGCTGGCGTTGTATCGCAAGACCGGCAACTGAAGCGTTAAGGACGTTAAGGACGTTAAGGAACGCATCAGGGAATCACAGGAAAACTACAGGTGAAGCGCAGTGCGCCAGCCGCCCCGCGCCTCACCTTTCCCGCACACTACTACCTCTCTACCACCTCTCTCCTGCTTCTCCGGCCTCTACTGCCTATCTGGCCTCTCCGGCCTCTCCGGCCTCTCCGGCCTCTCTCCTGCTTGCTGCCCCCCCGCCTACCTCCTCAAACCGTCGTCGGATCCAGCTTCTCCGGATCGATGCCGTACTTGCGGATCGCATCACCCACGCGCTCGCGCGGCAGCACGCCGGAATCGGCCAGTGCGCCCAGCGCGGCAAGCACGATGAAGTGACGGTCCACCTCAAAGTACTTGCGCAGCGACTCACGCGTATCCGAACAACCGAAGCCATCGGTGCCGAGCGTCACGAAGCGGCGATCGTGTACGAACGGACGAATCTGATCGCCGACGATCTTCATGTAGTCCGTCGCAACCACGACCGGGCCCTTACGGTCCGCGAGACATTGCTGGACATACGGCACGCGCGGCGTCTGCTCCGGATGCAGCAGGTTCCAGCGCTCGGCCGCCAGCCCTTCGCGACGCACTTCCGTCAGACTCGTCGCACTCCAGATGTCGCTCTGCACGCCGAAGTCGTCACGCAGCAATTCGCTCGCGGCAATCACTTCGCGCAGGATCGAACCGCTGCCCATCAGTTGAACGCGCGGGGCATCGGCGTCCGATGCCTGTGCTTCACGTAGCAGATAGAGGCCCTTCAGAATGCCCGCCTCAGCGCCCTCCGGCATCGCCGGGTGCGAATAGTTTTCGTTGAGCAGCGTGACGTAGTAGTAGACGTCTTCGTTGTCGACGTACATGCGCTGCATGCCGTTCTGAAGGATCACGGCCAGTTCGTACTGGAACGTCGGGTCATAGGCCACGCAGTTCGGGATGACCGATGCGAGCACGTGGCTGTGACCGTCGTCGTGTTGCAGGCCCTCGCCCATGAGCGTCGTGCGTCCGGACGTTGCCCCCAGCATGAAGCCACGCGTGCGTGCGTCGCCCGCCGCCCAGGCGAGGTCGCCCACGCGTTGCAGTCCGAACATCGAATAGAAGATGTAGAACGGAATCGTGGCGAAGTTGTGCGTGCTGTACGAGGTACCCGCCGCGATCCACGACGCCATGGCCCCCGACTCGTTGATCCCTTCCTGAAGAATCTGACCGTCGAGTGCTTCCTTGTAGAAGCTCAGTTGACCGGCGTCCTGCGGCGTGTAGCGCTGCCCCTGGAACGAGTGAATCCCGATCTGGCGGAACAGCGGTTCCATGCCGAAGGTGCGCGACTCGTCGGGCACGATAGGCACTACGCGCTTGCCGATCTCCTTGTCCTTGAGCAGCGCCGTGAGAATGCGCACGAACGCCATCGTCGTCGACATTTCGCGCTCGCCCGTGTCCTTCATCTGCGCGGCGAACGTGCTCAGCGGGGGAATCGCCAGCGGTGCGCTCAGACCGAAGCGTGCCGGCTGATGTCCGCCCATCGCGGCGCGACGTGCCGCGAAGTAACGTCCTTCCGGGCTGTCCGGATCGGGGCGCAGGTACGGCATCTCTGCGAGTTGATCGTCCGGCACCGGCAGGTCGAAGCGGTCGCGGAACGCGCGCACGGCGTCGGCGCTCATCTTCTTCAACTGGTGATTGACGTTCTGCCCTTCGCCTGCCTCCCCCATGCCGAAGCCCTTCACGGTCTTGGCGAGAATCACGGTCGGACGCCCTTCGGTCTTCATCGCCTGCGCGTAGGCCGCATAGACCTTGAGCGCATCGTGGCCGCCGCGGGCGAGTTGCCAGATGTCGTCGTCGCTCAGATGCGCGACCATCGCCAGCAATTCGGGCGAGGCGCCGAAGAAATGCTCGCGCACGTAAGCGCCGTTCTGCGATTTGAACGTCTGATAGTCACCGTCGACGCACGCCATCATGCGCTCGCGCAGCAGGCCGTGGACGTCCTTTTCCAGCAGCGCATCCCAGCCGCTACCCCAGATCACCTTGATGACGTTCCAGCCCGCCGCACGGAAGGTGCCTTCCAGTTCCTGAATGACCTTGCCGTTGCCGCGCACCGGGCCATCCAGACGTTGCAAGTTGCAGTTGACGACGAAAACCAGATTGTCCAGACGCTCGCGCCCGCCCAGCGAAATGGCGGCCAGCGACTCCGGCTGATCCATCTCGCCGTCGCCAAGGAACGCCCACACTTTGCGCCCCTGATGCTGCTTCAGGCCACGGTATTCCAGATACCGCATGAAGCGCGCCTGATACGCCGCGGTGATCGGACCGAGGCCCATCGACACCGTGGGGAATTGCCAGAAATCGGGCATCAGGCGCGGGTGCGGATACGACGAAATGCCTTCGCGACCGGCTTCGCGGCGGTAGTTGTCGAGTTGTGCTTCGGTGATGCGTCCCTCGACATAGGCACGCGCGTAGATACCCGGCGCGGAGTGGCCCTGCACGTAGATCATGTCGCCGTCGAACGTATCCGTACGGCCGCGGAAGAAGTGATCGAAACCCACGTCGTAGAGCACCGCTGCCGACTGATACGTCGCGATGTGGCCGCCAACGTTCGAGTGCTTGCCTGCGCGCAGCACCGTCACCATCGCATTCCAGCGGATGAACGCGTTCAGACGGCGCTCGATGGCCAGATCGCCCGGGTAGGCCGGCTGGCGCGACGGCGTGATCGTGTTGACGTAGTCGGTCGTCACGCGGGTGTGGAAGTCGCCGTGCTGCGCAAAATCCCATGCCGCGAGGCGGTCGATCAGGAAGTGCGCGCGCGAACGCCCCTCGACAGCGGTGACGCCTTCGAGCGCGTCGAGCCACTCGCGCGTTTCCTGGATATCGGTGTCGGCGCTCGCCACCACAGGCAATTGGGTCATGACATCTCTCCTTGAGATCACGGAACGAGGCGATTGCCAAAATGCATCGAATGAATTGCAAATGCAATCGTATTGCCGGCCATTCTAGCGATGTACAATTGCATCTGCAACTCACCCATGAAAACGACAAGGACATTCATGAGCACGACCGATCCCGATCTCTGGTTCTCCTTCGTGCGCGCACATCGCACGATGATTCGCGAGATCGAGCGCCGTCTGGCGCAGGCCGGGCTGCCCGCCTATGCGTGGTACGACGCGCTGTGGGGGCTGGAAAGCGGCCCGCAGGGCACGCGTCGCATGCACGAACTGGCCGACGTGCTGGCCATCGAGCGCTACAACCTGACGCGTCTGATCGATCGCCTCGAACAGGAGGAGCTCGTTACACGTATGCGTGATCCGGACGACGGCCGCGCGGCCTACGCGACCATCACCGACAAGGGGCGCGCGCTTCGCAAGAAGATGTGGAAGGTCTATCAGTCCACCGTCGCCGAGCTTTTCCTCAGCCAGTTCCGTGAGAAGGACGTCGCTCCCGTGGCCGAAGCGCTCGACCGCGCCAGCACGGCGGCACGGGCATTTCTGGTGGAGACGAAGCAACGCTGAAGCGGGTAAGACTGACGGCGTTCGCCGCGACGTCGGGCATCAGATCACGCCGTAACGACGCGTGGCATCTGCGATGCGCGAGCGCGGCAGCATGCCGTCGTTCACCAGCAGGCGCAGCGCGTTCAGGACAATCCAGCGCACCCCCGGCGCATCGCCCGTCTTCAGGCTCTCGCCGTTTTCGTCCTTCCCGCCCTGCACATCCGTGTCGTCGCTGCCCAATGCGGCGAAACGCGCCGGAATGAACGCACCGATCTGATTCGCAATGTGGCGCGCATAGCCCGTCACGGCGAGCACCGGTGCGCGTCCGTCTCCGAGACACCGGACCAGATGCGGTACATCGGCGGGCGCGTCTGCACGCAGCATCGACATCCGCTCGGCTTCACCGGCCTCGCGCGCGAGACGCGTGTAACTCGGACAGCTCCACACCTCGCAGGCCACGCCCCAATCCAGTTGCAGCCATCGCGCCGCTTCGAGCACGTTCGCGAGCGCCCGGCCCGCACCGCACAGCCGGACGACGTAGGGCGGATTCGTGTCAGGGAGCGTGCGCAGACGGTACATGCCCCGGTAGGCGTCGTGGGCATCGCCCGGTCCCAGCGCCGGTGACGGGGTGGACGGCATGTCGTGCGCGCTCAGATAGCAAAAACCGAATTCGCCTCGCACGTAAAGCGCGTCGAGCGCCGCACATAGCAGCGCTTGCAGTTCCTGTGCAGATGCCGGGTCGTACGGCAGCCATTCGGACTGGGCCGCGAGCCATAACGGCAGTTCGGGACGCACGCGTTGCAACCGGTCCGGCGACCAGACGGAGGCGTCGTTGAGGAAGATGCCGCGCCTTAGCGGATCGGTCTGATGCGGCGCGCGCAAGCCCGACGCTTCGACACCCGCCATCAGCACGCCACGCAATGTCGGCGAATGCAGCAAATACAGCAGCGGACGCTCGCGCGCCGTCGCCGAGCGAAACCAGGTCGCAATGGCGCTGGGCAAGCTGGACGACGACGCGGCCTTGCTGCGCGGCTTTCGGCCCGGGGTTTCCTGCGCCGGTGTCGCCGAATCCACGATCCACACCTGCTCGGACGTGTCGCCCTGAGCGAGCACATCGGCGATATGGGCCAGCGCACCGGATGGCGACGTCGCCGTCCCGCCGCCGCCCTCGCGCTCCCCGCCATCACGGAAAGCCATCAGCTTGCCGATACAAGCCAGCGCCGCCTGTCGCGTTGCGCTCTCCACCGCCGAACGGCCCCGTCCCGACATCCCCATCATGGCCTCTCCCTCATGCGCCGTCACGATTCGGTACGGCTTGTGATTCGTCTCGGAAACACATACGATTGACGTACGATTGCAATTGCAATCATTGTATTTGCAATTCAAAGACAAGACAACGTTCCGAGGAAATCCATGACACCGACGCATTTGCCCCTCACCTTCTACACAGCCAACACACCGAACGGCCTCAAAGTCAGCCTGTATCTGCACGAATGCGGGTTGCCGCATCGACAGATCGATGTCGATCTCTCTGCCGGGGAACAAAAGCAACCGGCCTTCCTCGCGCTCAATCCGAACGGCAAGATTCCGGTCATCGTGGATCACGAGCGGGCGCTGACGGTCTTCGAGTCGGGCGCGATCCTGTCGTATCTCGCGACAAAGACCGGCGTGCTGCAACCGATGACGAAAGCGAAGGCGATTGCCGTCAACCAGTGGCTTCACTTCCAGATTGGCGGCATTGGTCCGATGCTCGGGCAGTTGTGGTGGTTCCTCCACGGCTCGAAGACGACCAACACCGAGGCCATCGAGCGTTATCGCAAGGAGTCGATGCGGCTGATCGGCGTGGTGGACGACAGGCTGGCGACGTCGGCCTATCTCGCGACCGACGAGTACTCGATTGCCGACATCGCCGCGTTCGCGTGGCTACGGACGTATCACGAGTTGAACGTGGACATCTCGTCGTTCGCCAACGTGCAACGCTGGCTGGCGCGGATCGAGGCGCGTCCGGCGGTGAAGGCCGCGATTGTGGCCAATCGGGGCACACGGGAAAAGCAGGAGGCGTGAAGCCATGGCCTGGATCTATCTGTTGCTTGCCGCCGCGCTGGAAATCGGGATGGGGCTGGCCCTGAAGCTCAATCAAGGCTGGACGCGCGTGGTGCCCAGCGGACTTGCCGTTGCCGCGGCGCTGGCCAGCATCTACCTGCTCGCGCTGGCACTGCGCGCCCTGCCCGTGGGCATGGCGTATGCGATCTGGACGGGCATCGGCACGGTCGGTCTGGTGGTCGTCGGCGTGCTGTGGTTCGGCGAATCGCTCCCGTGGACGCGCATCGGCTTTCTGGCGCTGACGATCGTCGGTATCGCGGGGCTGCGATTCTCCGAAGGCGGCGCGGCCTGATGGGTGCGAGGTCGATGTGGTGTCGATGTGATGCCGACATCGCGCACCGGGAGGCGCCACCGGGACAGTGCGATTTACGCCCGTGACGACCGAATTTATACTGCCCGCAGCGAATCGCCGAAGCTCGCCGGAGATCCCCGGCATCGGCACGAACAAAGGCAGGGGCACGACATGAATCATGAAGTCACGAGCGTGGATCAACTGGAAGCCATCTACGGCGAGCCGAGCGAGCGCGCGCTCTGGAAGGAACTGACTTATCTCAACGAGGACTATCAGGCCTTCGTCAAAGCCTGCCCGTTCGTGGTGCTGGCGTCCGTGGGTGAAGAAGGCACCGATTGCTCGCCGAAGGGCGACCCTGCCGGTTTCGTCCGAATTCTGGATGAGCGCACGGTTGTCGTGCCCGACCGTCCTGGCAACAACCGGATCGACAATCTGCGCAACATCCTTGCCGATCCACGGGTGTCGTTGTTGTTCCTGATTCCGGGCGTGGGCGAGACGCTGCGCATCAACGGCCGCGCCCGTATCTCGGTCGACCCGGAGCTGCTCGCGTCATTCGAGGTGAATGGCAAGTCGCCGAAAACTGCCATCGTCGTGTCCATCGATCGCGTGTATTACCACTGCGCGAAAGCGATCGTTCGCTCGGGACTTTGGGAGGCGCAGACGCAAATTCCGCGCGAATGCCTGCCAAGCCCCGGCGCGATGCACCGACGCCTGAGCGGCGGTCACTTCGACGCCGAGACGTACGACCGGGATTTGCAGAAGAACACGCAGGCCGGTCTGTATTGACGACCGACATCGATTGCGCGAGCCGCACTCGAATGGCCCGATGAAGCGCCGACCGGCTTCGCGGGCCATTTTTTTGTCCCGTTCATTCGTCTCGTTCACCTACCTTTTCATCCGTCCCCTTCATTCGTCTCGTCCCCGCCATGTGTCCCATTTACCGTCAATTTGACAGCCTTTCGTTTCCTTTCATGAATTCGTCATGACGCCCTCCAATACTTGGCGACTTCGAACAAGTTCCAAAGAGGACATCGGGGTTTATGAAACCTATCGCCATTCTTGCGGGCGTCATCGCGCTTTTCGCCGAACAAAACGCCCTCGCCGCTAACTTCCAGATCGTCAACGGGCAAACGCTCACGACCGCACAGACGCTGTCGAGCGGCCAGACCGGCACCATCAATCAGGGCGGCACGCTGTCGCTCGGTGGCAGCGCGGTCGGGATCACCATGACGGGCAACGCCACCCTCGTCAACAACGGCACGATCAACATGACCGGCACCGGTCGCGCAATTCGCGACAACACCGGGGGCCTGACGCTGACCATCACGAACGGTGTCGGCGCGAGCATGACCACGTTCGACGCCGACGTGAC